>JBILLP010000517.1:0-2955 GCA_044376025.1 Bradymonadia bacterium | reverse complement strand
TTCACCGCCTGCACGAGCGCCGGCGCGCCGTCGAGCACCACGTACTCGCCCAGCCAGATCAGCTTGCCAGGCGCGAAGGCGGTCGCGCGCGCCATGGTCAGCGGCCCGGCTCGATGAGCCGCGCGCCCTCTGCCGGCTCCGCCGCGATCGTCCGGATCACCCCCGGCACCGACCGCAGCTCGTTCGCCAGCGCCTCCGCACGCTCGGCCAGCGTGAAGACCTTGACGTGCGGCCCCGCATCGACCGTGAAGAAGACCGGCCAGCCCGCCGCCCTCAGCGACCTGACATGGTGGATCACGTCGACCGTGGCGCCGCGCCAGTAGATCACCCCGGGGTCGGCGGCGATCGCGCTCGCATGCATCGCCAGCGCGCTCCGCTCCGCGACCCGGGCCAGCCCCGCGAAGTCGCGCGCGTCGATCGCGGCCGTGGCGCGCGCGATGTCCGGCTCGACCGTGCCGATCCAGGCGGCGAAGTAGGGCGAGGTCTGCTCCGTGAGCGTCATGCCGTCGGTCGAGGCGACCTCCTTGGCACCCTCGACCGTGACCGCGATGACCACCCGGAGCCCCCAGTGGTCGGGGCCATGGAGCTGCTCGGCGACCGCGTCCGTGCCGTCGGCGCGAGTGCCGGCGTGCATGCGGGCAAAGCCGCCAAAGATGCTGCGCGCCGCCGAGCCCGAGCCCTGCCGCGAGAGGTCTGAGAGCTCCGCCGGCGACAGCCGCAGCCCCGCAGCGTGCGAGGCCGCGAGCGCCAGCGCGGCGAAACCGCTCGATGACGAGGCCAGCCCCGCCGCGGTCGGGAAGTCGTTGCCGCTGACCACCTCGGCCCCGCCAAGGTCGGCCGCGGCGGCCGCGCCGCGGTCCCGCGCCACCCGTGCCCGCACCAGGTCGAGCACGCGCTTCAGCTTGCGGGTCTCGCTGTCGGCCGCCCAGCGCCCGTTGAGCTGCAGCCGGTCGGCGTCGGCGCCAAAGCGCACGGTGGTCTCGGTGCGCACAGGCCCCAGCGTCAGGCTCAGGCTGCCGGCGGCGGGCAGGTTGAGCGCGGCGTCGCGCTTGCCCCAGTACTTGACCAGCGCGATGTTCGGGTGCGCGATCGCGGTCGCTTGCATCGTGGCCTGCTCGTCGGCGGGGGCGGCGCGCTCCGTCACCGGTGGATGCGCGCATCGAGGAGGCGCAGCGATAGCGGAGCGAGCGCGGCTTTGACAGCCGGCTCCGACGCGGCATCGACCAGGGCGATCAGGCAGCCTCCCCCGCCGGCGCCGGTCATCTTGGCGCCGCGCGCCCCGGCCTCGCGGGCGGTGTGGCAGGCCGCATCGAGCTCGCGGGTGCTGACGCCGAGCGCGACGAGCAGGCCGTGGTTGATGTCGAGCAGGGTGCCGAGCGCGGCGTGGTCGCCCGCTTCGAGGGCGGCCTGCGCGCGGTCGACGACGCGGCCGATCGCCTCGATGGTGAGGTCGATGGGGGCCCCGAAGGCGACTCGACGCGCGGCGACGCCCGCGACCATGCGGCCGGTGTCGGCACCCGGGGCGACCTGCGCCACGACAAGGCAGAACTCGTCGCCCGGGGTGATGCGGTCGATGCGCGGCGGCGTGCCGCGCACGAAGCGGACCAGCCCACCGTGCATCGCGATCGCGTGGTCGAGCCCCGATGGGTTGCCGTGAAAGACCCGCTCCGCGGCCATCGCGGCCTCGAAGAGCACCTCGTCGCTCACCGTGGCGCCGGCACCCTCTGCGAGCGCCCTCGCCACCGCCACCGCCATCGCCGCGCTGCTGCCGACCCCGGCCCCTGCCGGCAGCGACGCGGTCGCATCGACATCGAGGCCCCGCGACTCGAAGGGCAGCGCCGCACGCAGAGCGTCGAGCGCGCGGGCGACCCGGTGATCCTGACCCGGGGTGACGTCGATGCCCCATTCGGCGATGGTCGTGCGGCCGCTGCCCGGTCGCGCCGTCGCAGAGACGCCGCACGCGAGGGCGGCGGCGAGCGCCGGCTGGTGATGCACCACCGCGTGCTCGCCAAAGAGGAGGATCTTGCCGGATGCGTACGCCATGAGTGCTCCTGCCACGAACCGGGCACCTTGTCGATACCGCCCCGACGCCCCCGACACCAGCCGCGGCGTCGTACCATTGAACACCGCGACACATGTAGGCTAGGCAGCAGCGCGGGTCCTCGCGGTTCGCCGGGGCCCGGGCGGGCCGCTCGCCACCGACGCGGCCGCACACACACCCAAGGTACGTTCGATGCGCATGATCCTCGTCGGACCCCCGGGGGCCGGAAAGGGCACCCAGGCGGCCCGCCTCCTCGACCGCTACGGCATCCCGCACATCTCGACCGGCGACATGCTCCGCGCCGCCGTCAAGGAGGGCACGCCCCTCGGGCTCGAGGCCGACGGCTACATGAAGCGCGGCGACCTGGTCCCCGACTCGGTCGTCATCGGCATGGTCATCGAGCGCTTCGCCAAGCCCGACTGCCAGAAGGGCTTCATGCTCGACGGCTTTCCGCGGACGCGCCCGCAGGCCGAGGCGCTCGACGCCGCGCTCAGGCAGGCCGGGGTCGAGCTCGACGCTGTCGTGCTGATCGAGGTGCCCGACAGCCTGATCATCGACCGCATCATCTGGCGTCGCAACGACCCCGAGACCGGCACCATCTACCACCTGAAGTTCAACCCGCCGCCCGCAGGGGTCGCCGACCGGCTCGTGCACCGCAAGGACGACACCGAGCAGGCCTGCACCGCCCGGCTCGACAAGTACCACGCGGAGACGGCACCGATCGTGCCCTTCTACGAGGCCGCCGGCATCCTTCGACGTGTCGACGGTGTCGGCGAGCCCGACGAGGTCACCGGGCGCATCCTGGCCGCGCTCCGCTGACCCCCTGCGACGAATCCCGACCAAACCCCGACTCCACACGAGCCCCGACATGCGCCACCACCTCGCGATCCTGCTGTTCATGCTTGCCGCCTGCA
>JBILLP010000516.1:0-2957 GCA_044376025.1 Bradymonadia bacterium | reverse complement strand
GGCTCGGCCCGACGCCAGCGCGTGGAGCAGGCGGGCGCGGTCACCCCGGTCGATGTAGCGCCGCAGCCGCTGGTGCATGTCGGCCACCTGCGACGCCGGCAGCGCGTCGAGCTCGGGCGAGGCGACCCGCGCCTCGACCCGGCCGTCGCGCAGCACCCACACAGCCCCGGCCGCCTCGAGCTGCCGCCACGCCGCGTCGAGCCGGCCCGGCGGCAGGTTCGCGCAGGCGTCGATCCAGCGCCGGACCGCCCGCGGGCCGGCAACCACACACCAGGCGAGCAGGTGGCGCGCGTCGGGCGGCAGGTTTGGCGCGCCCGGGCCCTGCCGAATCATCCGCAGCCGAGGGCCGTTGCGCAGCCGGTCGAGCTGCCCGCGTGTCAGCACCAGCCGCGCGCCATCCCAGCGCGCGACGTGGGTCGAGAGCCATGACAGCAGCTCCTCGCGCAGCTCCGCCGCGTCGCCCCCGGTGCGCTCGTGGAGCTCCGCCGCGGCGTCTTCACGCAGGTGCCAGATCGGGTCGGGGCCATCGAAGAGCGTGCGAAGCTCCTGCTCGGTCCACACGGTGTGTGTTTCGAACCGGGCGTTGAGCGCCTCGGGCAGCGCGTTCGCCGAGGCGACGTCGTCGCCAAAGAGCCCCGCGCGCACCGCGCTCGCCGACGCGGGGCGCGCAGCCGGGTCGGCCGACAGCAGCCGCGAAATCGTCGTCGCCACCGACTCCGGCACGTAGAGGCCCGAGGGCCAGTGTGGGGGCGGCGCCTCGAGCCGCCGGCGCAGCGCCTCGCTGGCGTTGCGGTCGCTGCGTCCGAAGGGCGACAGGCCGGTCAGCGTCCGGTAGAGCATGACGCCGACCGCGTAGAGGTCGGTGCGCGCGTCGACCTGGCCACCTGAGAGCTGCTCGGGCGCCAGGAAGGCCGGCGTGCCGACCACGCCCGTGTGCCGGATCAGCGCCCCCTCGGGGTCGACGTCGGCCGCGACGCCGAAGTCGAGCAGCACCACCTCGCCCGCCTCGTCGACCAGCACGTTGCCCGGCTTGATGTCACGGTGCACCACCCGCTGCGCGTGAACCCGCTCGAGCACCTCGAGCAGCGACCGCGTGGCCGCCGCGATCAATGGCCAGCTCGCGGGCCCCTCGAAGCCGGGGAAGGGGTTCGCCTGCTGGAACTCGGTCACCAGGTAGGCCGCGCCGTCGCGCACGCCGTCGTCGATCAGCGGCACCACGCCCGGGAACTGCAGCAGCCGGAGCATCGAGACTTCTTGCCGCACCCACGACAGGTTCGAGTCGCCGGCCGACTCGAAGAGCTTCAGCGCCACCTCGCGGTCGGTCACCAGGTCGCGGCAGCGGTAGACCGTGCCGAACCCGCCCGAACCCACGAGCGACTCCACCACATAGCGCGACGCGAAAATGCCGCCGAGCCCGACCTGCTGCGCCGGGCGCGGCGAGACGCCGGCGGTGCCGAGCGTCTCCGCAGAGATCGTAACCGTCAGCGCATCGGCGAGCGATCGTCGTCCCTTCGGCATGGGTGCCCTCCTCTTGGTCATGATACTACCACCCCGGGCCGCCCTGCGTCCAGCGATGCCTTCGATGCGGCGGCGGGTGCTACCCGCGCCCTGCCAGCGTCACCTCGCGCACCCTGAAGGTCGGCGACGCCACCGACCGCCGGTGGTCGAGGTCGCGGCCGATGCCGTCGATGCTCGACAACAGGTCCTTGAAATTGATCGACAGCGTGACCTCAGAGACCGGCTGGGCGAGCCGGCCGTCGACGATCATGCGGCCGCTTGCGCCCCGGCTGAAGTCGCCGGTCGCCGGGTTGAAGCCGAACCCCATCATGCCCTCGCAGTAGAACCCGTGCCTCACCTCTGCGATCAGCTCCGCCGGATCGCGGTCGCCGGGCGCGAGAAAGAGGTTTCCGTGCGACTCGCCCGGCGCCCCGCTCGACGGACGGCTCGCGTGCCCGGTCGGCGCGAGCCCGAGCCGCCGCGAGGCGTAGAGGTTGAGCGCAAACGACCGCAGCTCGCCGCCGTCGATGAAGGCGGTGCGCGAGGTCGGCAGCCCCTCGCCGTCGAAGGGGCGCGACCCGGGTCCGCGCACGAGGTGCGGGTCGTCGACCAGCGTCACGTTCGACCCCGCGACGCGCTGGCCGAGCTGGTCGGCGACAAAGCTCGAGCGCCGCTCGACCGCGCCGCCCGTCAGCACCGAGAAGAGCAGCCCGACGAGCGAGGCCGCCGGCAGCGGGTCGAAGACGACCGGGAGCTTCTGCGTGGCCACCGGTGCGGCGCCGAGCTGGCGCACCGCACGCGAGGCGGCGGTGCGGCCGACGGCGGCCGGCGACTCGAGCTGCGAGAGGTGGCGGCCGTACGAGTACCACGACCCGTTCCGCTTCTTGCCCTCTGCGTCGTCGGCGATCAGCTCGGCGGCGATGCTGGCGAAGCTCTCGCGGTAGCCGTTGCAGAAGCCGTGCGAGGTCGCGAGCACATGCTCGATCGCAAGGTCTGACACGCTGGCGCCGCCCGAGACCGTGATGCGCGGGTCGCTCTGCCGGCCGACCTCCTCGGCCTCGCGCGCCCAGGCGAGGCGCGTCTCTGCAGAGAGCCGCTCCACCGCCTCGTCGAAGAGGTCGAGGTCGGGGATGTTCGTGGCGAGCTGCTCGCGCGCCGCCAGCGCCGACTCGGGCACGGGGTCGGTCAGGGGCACCAGCTCGAGCGTGCTGGCGATGAGCCGGCGCACCGGGTCGAGCCGCAGGTCGGTGGCGTAGGTCGAGGCGGAGCGCTCGCCCTGCCAGAGGCGCAGCCCCAGGCTCTTGGGCTGTCCGGATTGCAGCGTCTCGATGACGCCGTTGCGCACCTGCACCTCATTCTCGGAGCCGCGCCGGATGTAGACCTCCGCGGCATCGGCGCCGGCCTGTCGCGCGAGGTCGACGATGTCGGAGGCGAGGGTGTGGAGCGGATTTGCCATGTCA
>JBILLP010000515.1:0-2960 GCA_044376025.1 Bradymonadia bacterium | reverse complement strand
GGCCGACACCACCGACACCTCACCCGACACCGAGCCCTTCGACACCTGGGAGCCGCCGCGGGCCGACCCCGGCTTCGAGTCCCCGATCACCGCCAGCGACGCCTACCTCGCCAGGCAGGTCGAGTACCGCAACTTCTGCGCGACCCGCAGCCTCGAGGGCGCCGGCGGCATGTACGGGCAGGTCTGCGTCGTCGCCAACGGCCAGACCCCGACCGACGAGCGCTCGCTCGCCTCCGCGCTCGAGAAGATCGACACCCGCGGCGACACCGCCGACTTTCGCGCCAACGCGCTCGCGCGCCTGCTCTACCTCAACGATCGCACCGGCAGCCTGTCCGACGACTGGCGTACCCGCATCGAGACCTCGCTGCTCGGCTTCAAGTACTGGATCAACGAGCCCGGCGAAGATGGCATGGCCTACTGGACCGAGAACCACCAGATCCTTTTTCACACCCTCGAGCTGCTGATGGGCCAGCGCTTCCCCGACACCGTCTTCGGCAACTCCGGCATGACGGGCGCCGAGCATGTCGCCCATGCCACGCCGCGGCTGCTCCGGTGGCTTGAGCTCCGCGGGCGGTACGGCTTCTCGGAGTGGCACTCGAACGTCTACTACAACGAGGATATCCCCGCGCTCGTCAACCTGGTCGATTTCTCGCAGAATCCCGAGATTGCCGCAATGGCCGCGCAGATCCTCGACGTGCTGACGCTCGACTTCGCGCAGAACCTCTACCGGGGGCTCTTCGCAACCACACACGGGCGCACCTACTCGGGCCAATTCGTCGGCGGGCTCGATGACAGCACCGCAGAGGCCTCGTGGCTGCTGCTCGGGCTCGGCGGCTACGAGAGCCCCGGCCATTTCTCGGCGTCGTTCCTGTCGACCTCGCGCTACGCGCCGCCAGCCCCGCTCGAGACGCTCGCGCATGACCTCGCCGACCACAACGAGTCGAGGCAGCACGACAGCTTCGATCTCGAGGACGGCCCCCGCGTCGGCGTCGGCTACGAAGGCCTCGATGACGTCGTCGTCTGGGCGGGACTCTCCGCCATCGTCGCGCCCGAGGTCATCGACGGAGCGATCGCCATCATCGACGAGTACGACCTCTGGGATGGCTTCTTGTTCGGCAGCCTGCCCGACAACATCCTCAACCTGCTCAAGTCGCTGATGGGTGGCCCGGGGCTGCGCGGGCTCGCCAACCAGCTCCTGCCGCTGTCGCGCGGCATGTGCCTCGAGGGCGTCGACACCTACGTCTACCGCACACCCGACTACCAGCTCGCCGGCGCCCAGGACTACAAGCCCGGCATGTGGTCGGCGCAGACCCAGATGTGGCAGGCAACGCTCGACGCCGACGCCTTTGTCATGACCACCTCGCCGGCCGTCGTCGGTGTCGCCGACATCGAGGACATCACCATCGACGACATGTGGATCGGCGGCTGGATGCCCCGCGTCACCCTCGACCAGGATGCCGGGATCATCCAGTACCGCTCGGTCGGTCGCGGCGCCCAGCTCAACCTCGTCGTCACCGAGGTCGACCACCTGCTCGCCTATTTCCCGACCGCGTCGTTCGACGAGACGCGCGACGTCGGATCATGGAAATTCGGCCGAAAGGGAGACGGCTACCTCGCCCTCTGGTCGCAGAACCCCATGGTCGCGGTCGCGGGCAGCCCCTACGAATGGCGCGTCGCCGGCAACGACAACGTCTTTGTCGTGCAGATGGGGCGCGCCGCAGACCAGGGGAGTTTCGATCAATTCGTGACCGCCGTCTCGACGGCGGAGCTCGCCGTCACCTCCGACGCCGTCACCTACGCCTCGCCCTCGCGCGGCAGGCTCGAGGTCGGCTGGCAGGGGCCGATGACCCGCGACGGCGCCCCGGTCGACCTCGGACCCTACCCGCGCTTCGCCCACCCGAACGTGCGGCAGGACTTCGGCAGCCGCTACCTCGACGTCACGACCGGCGGCACACACCTCCGCTGGGATTTTGTCTCGGGCACGCGCGAGCAGTTCGCCACCGACACCGCGCTCGGGCCGCTCCGCGAGACCTGCGACGAGGGCTCGGGCGCCGTCTGCTTCGCAGCGCTCCGCGACCCCGCCTCCGAGCAGATCGCGCTTGCCCGCGCCATCGCCGACAAGCAGCTCTCTGCCCGCGCCGCCGACTCGCTCGGCTGGGACTGGGGCGAGGCCGTGATGATGGTCGGGCTGATGCGCCTGTTCGACGTCACCGGCGATGTGCGCTACCGCCAGTATGTCGCCGACTGGATGAACCACCACATCGCCGACGGCTACGAGATCGAGACCAGCGACTCATGCGCGCCGGCCGCCCTGGCCGTGGCGCTGCTCCGCGATGAGTCGAACCCCGGATACCAGGCCGTCGTCGCCGACGCGCTCGACTACCTCGGCAGCCGCGCGCTGCGCAGCGACGAGGGCGGCCTCAACCACCATGGCATCGAGCCCCTCTTCGGCGTGTCGCTCTGGGTCGATTCGCTCTTCATGTTCGGCAACGTCATGACCACCTGGGGTGCGCAGGCCAACGAGCCCGGCTGGCTCGACGAGTATGCCCGGCAATTCGGCATCTTCACCGCCGTGCTCCAGGACAATCCACCCGGGTTCTACCGACACGCCGCGCACTCCATCTTCCGACAGGATCCCGACGTCTACTGGGGGCGCGGCAACGGCTGGGTCAGCGCGGCCGCCTACGACCACCTCGCCGTGCGGAGGATGCGGGGCGAGCGCGTGCCGCAGATCGAGGTCGCGGCGAAGCGGCTCGTCGATGCGGCGCGCGCCACGCAGGACCCTGCCTCAGGGCTCTGGTGGACGGTCATGAACCGGCCCGGCGAGAGCTACCTCGAGACGAGCGCCGCGGCGCTCTTCGCCTACGGCATGGCCCGCGGCTACCGGTACGGGTTCGTCGATGCGTCGGTGCTGCCGTCGATCGAGGCGGCGATGCGCGGCGTCACCTCGCGCATTGTCG
>JBILLP010000083.1:0-9464 GCA_044376025.1 Bradymonadia bacterium | reverse complement strand
GCTCGGCGAGACGCCGTTCGAGCTGGCAGGCCTCGACGTCGCGCTCGAGGGCGAACCCTTTGTGCCGGTGAGCGCCCTCAACGACGCGCGCCGCCGCGCGGTCGAGGCGCTGCTGCGGGAGCGCCGCGCGCTCGATCGCCCGGGCGTCGGTCGCGGCCGCGCGGTCGACGAGGTGCTGCCGGGACTGCTCGGCCGGCTCCGCGAGGCGGCGGCGGTGCCTGTCGCGCTTGCGCGGCCGGGTCTCTCGCTGATGTGCCGCACGCCCGAGCAGGCGCGCGCGGCGATCTCGGTCGACGGGCTCGATGAAATCCTGCTGGATTTTCTCGAGGTCAAGGGGCTGCGCGAGGCGGTCGACGAGGTGCGCGCCAGCGGTCGGCGCGTGGTCGCGGTGACGCCGCGGGTGCTCAAGCCCGATGAGGAGCGCATCCACCGGTTCTTTGCCGGCCTTGGCGCCGATGCGCTGCTTGTCCGCAGCGTCGGGATGCTCCAGAACCTGTCGCAGCTCGCGCCGGACCGCCGCCCCGAGCTGCACGGGGATTTTTCGCTCAACGCCGCCAATGCCATCTCGGCAGAGATGTTCCTGGCGATGGGGCTCTCGCGGCTCGCCCCGACGCACGATCTCGACGCGGAGCAGCTGATCGAGCTGGCCGGGCGTGTCGACCCGCTCCGGCTTGAGCTGATCGTGCACCACCACCTGCCGATTTTCCATACCGAGCACTGCGTCTTTGCCCGGTTCCTGAGCAACGGGGAGAGCTTTCGCGACTGCGGACACCCCTGCGAGCGACACGACCTGCACCTGCTCGACCGCGACGGTCGACGCCACCGCGTCTTTGCCGATATCGGCTGCCGCAACACCGTCTTCAACGCCCAGGCCCAGTCCGGCGCCGACCGGATCCCCGAATTCCTCGCAGCCGGCTACCGTCGCTTCCGCATCGAGCTGACCGACGATGCGCCGGGCGCGATCGCCGGGCTTGTCGACAGGTACCGACGCCTGCTCGACGGCCATGAGCGGGCGGCCGACGTCTGGCGCTGGCTCGACCGGAGCACCCCGCAGGGCATCACCGCAGGCTCGCTCGCGGTGCAGACCCGGGCATTCTCGCCGCGGCCGACCGCGAGGCGGGCGTGACCGACGCGCGCCTCGAGCGGCTGAGGCAGCGCGCCGCCGTCGTCAAGGCGCTGCGCCGCGTGCTCGACGAGCGGGGATTCACCGAGGTTCAGCCGCCGCTCCTGTCGCCGGCGACCTGCCCCGACGTGGCGCTCGACTCCTTCGAGGTCACCGGCGGCGGCTACCTCGTCACCTCGACCGAGTATCACCTCAAGCGCCTCGCGGCCGCCGGCTTGGGCAGCGCCTATTCGCTGACGCAGAATTTCAGGCGCGGCGAGGTCTCGGACCGGCACAACCCCGAATTCACGATGCTCGAGTGGTACCGGGTCGGTGCCCCGCTCGACCTGATCGAGCTCGACGCAGAGGCGCTGCTGAGGGCGGCGCTCGACGCGGTCGATGCCCCGCAGCCGCCGCCGTTCGGGCACGTCACGGTGCGGGCGGCGATCGAGGCCCGGACCGGGTACCTCGTTGACGCGGGGTTTTCGCACGAGGCGCTGGTTCGCGCCGTCGACGTGGCGGGCTGGGATGTGGATCGCTCGATCCGCCATGACCGCCACGCGCTGCTGTCGCTGCTCGTGGCAGAGGCGCAGGCGGTGCTCGGGTTTGATGCGCCTGTCTTTGTGGTGGACTGGCCCGTGTTGATGACCTCGTCGGCCCAGCCTCACCCGACCGACCCGATGCTGGCGCTGCGCAGCGAATTGGTGTGGAGGGGTGTCGAGCTGAGTGACGGCTTTCCGTTCCTGGTCGATGCAGCGAGGCAGCGGGCGCTGTTTGACCGCGAACTGCAGCAGCGGCTGCACCGGGAGCTTGCCGTGGTCGCGCTCGACGAGGCCTACCTGGCCATGCTCGAGGCCGGGCTGCCGCAGGGGGCGGGCATGGCGCTTGGCGTCGATCGGCTCGTGATGCTGGCGACAGGTGCCGAGCGTGTCAGCGAGGTGATGGCGTTTGGCTGGTCGGAGCGCTGAGCGGCGAGACGAGCACACACTCGGTCGCGCCGCCGATGACACACACGCCGGTCTGGGCGAGCCCGAGCCGCTCGGCGACGCGCACGCCGTCGCTCGAGACGCAGAGCGCCGCCAGGGGCAGGCCGCGAGGCAGGACGCGTGCCGCGAGCGCGCGGAGCAGCAGGCGTGAACCCGGTCCCCGCCGCAGCGGCGCGGCGACCGAGTAGTTGAAGAGGTAGATGCCCGCTGCGGCATCGATGCCACACGGCGCAACCTCGCCCCGGTCGGTGAGTGTGTGGGGGGCGCGCCGCAGCCGGTCGAGCACGGACGCGGCGACCGGATGCCAACCCAGGTAGCCGGCCACGAGTCCCTGCCCGCCGTGCTGCGCCACGAGCAGCTCGAACCCCTGCGGAAAGGCCTCCACCACGCGGCGCAGACGTTCGGGCGTCACGCGGTCGACCGGTTCGGCGTAGCAGAGCCAGTCGGCGACCAGCAGCGCCTCGATCCACCGGGACCGCGACGTGGGGCCCGGGTCGGGGAGCAGCGTGAACGTGGTCGCCGCGTCGCCGGCAGCCCGACCCAGCGCCGACGCGAGGAAGGCGATCGCCGCCGGCCCGGTCGGGGCGCTCACGCGGGAGCCGTCGCAGAGAGCGAGCGGACGACCTGCTCGACGCAGTCCGCGAGCGAGGCCGGGTCGTAGCCGCCCTCGAGCACGACCACGAGCCGGCCGTCGCACAGCTCCGCGGCGAGGTCGGCGAGGTGGTCGAAGGCGGCCCTGAACCCGGCGGTGGTCAGCCGCGCCTCGCTCATGGCGTCGTCGGCATGGGCGTCGAAGCCTGCGGCGACGACCAGCAGGTCGGGGCAGACGGCCCGAAGCCGCGCCGTGGCGGGCCCCCGGAGCGCCGCGAGCCAGACCTCGTCATCGAAGGCGGGAGGCAGCGGCAGGTTCCAGGCGTCGTCGGGCCGCAGCGGGCCGGGGTCGCTCATGGCCCCGGAGCCGGGCGGGAAGAGCCCGTCGGCGTGCAGCGACAGGGTCGTTGTGCCGGGCTCGGGCGCGAGGATCGCCTCGGTGCCGTTGCCATGGTGGACATCGAGGTCGAGCACGGCGACGCGGCGGGCTCCGGCGCTGCGAGCGGCGAGGGCGGCGAGGGCGGCGTTGGCGAAGACGCAGTACCCCATGGCGCGCCCGGGCAGCGCGTGGTGGCCGGGTGGGCGGCAGGCGACGAGGTGGTGGCCGGGCCTTTCGACGCTCGCGCGTGCGGCTGAGATGGCGGCGCCGGCGGCGGCGAGCGCGGCCTCGACCGACCGTGGACCGAGGTGGGTCTCGTCGTCGAGCGATGCGGCGCGGCCGTGCAACCCGAGCACGAGGTCGACGTAGCCGGGGGTGTGGGCGAGCAGCAGCTCGTCGCGCTCGGCGCGGGGGGCATGCCCGATCAGGGTGAAGGGTGCGTCGAGGCAGCGGAGCCGTCGGTCGATGGCGTCGATGCGCCAGCGGTCATCGATGTGGTCGGGACCCGGCTCGTGCTCGGCGAAGACGGGGTCGAGCCAGACCGAGAGCTCAGGTCTTCTCATGGACCTTGTCGTACTTCTTCACCTCGGACGGTGTGCCGACCATGGTCCGGGTGACGCGGTCGAAGGCCTCTGCGTGGGCGGCGAAGGCGTCGGTGCCGTGTGCGACGAGGCCGATCGAGCGGATCGGCGAGTCGGGGTTCTCGACGACGAACCGGGTGAAGCTGTTGAAGGCGATGTAGGCGGCGCGGTCGATCGGGAAGCCGTAGGCGCCGGTGCTGATCGAGGGGAAGAGGATCGAGCGTGCACCCTGCTCGGCGGCGAGGTCGAGGCAGCGTCGGTAGGCGCGCTCGAGCAGCGAGTGCTCGCTGTGGTAGCCGCCCTGCCAGACGGGCCCGACGGCGTGGGCGATGTGCTGGGCGCGCAGGTTGCCGGCGGTTGTCAGGATCGCGTCGCCGGCGCGGCACTCGTGGTGCTCGGAGATCCAGGCCTGGCAGGCCGCGAGGACGCTGGGGCCCGCGGCGCGGTGGATGGCGCCGTCGACGCCTGAACCGCCGGCGAGGCGGCTGTTGGCGGCGTTGACGATGACATCGGCCTCGAAGGTCGTGATGTCGCCTTCGAGCAGGCGGAGCGAGACACCCTTGTAGTCGAACTGCATGCGAACCCCGATGTGGCCGCCGCGGCGGGCGGCAAGGATGTGGGGGATTGTGGCGTGGCAGGGCAGCGGAGGCAAGGGGCGGAGGGTCGCGGCTTGCCCGTCGAGGGTCGGTCGCACGGTGGAGTTCGGGGGCGTGGGGCGACTTTGTTCACGTGCGGGCCAAAACTCCTTGCAGAAGACATGTCACCGGTGTAAGGCCCTCGATTCAACCAGTGATGATGATCCCCGAGGTCCGCGTCGCCGGGTCTTGATGTGACGTAAGAGACCAGTGCGGGCGTTCGCCCGCGACATGAAACCACTGCGGTTGGTCTGCCGCAGGCGCGAGAGAAGGTCAGGTAGAGGCAATGTCCAAGAAGTTGTTCGTTGGTGGATTGAGCTGGAACACGACAGACGATACGCTCAAGGCCGGGTTCGCAAGCTTCGGTGAAGTGACCGATGCGAAGGTGATCCAGGATCGTGAGACCGGTAAGTCGCGTGGCTTTGGCTTCGTGACCTTCTCGACCGAAGAGGCGGCCAAGGCTGCGACGGATCAGATGAACGGCCAGTCGCTCGACGGCCGCACCATCCGTGTCAGCCTCGCTGAGGACCGTCGTGGTCCCGGCGGCGGCGGCGGCGGTGGCGGCGGTGGTCGCAGCTTCGGCGGCGGCGGCGGTGGTCGCGGCTACGGTGGTGGCGGCGGCGGCGGCTACGGCGGCGGCGGTGGTGGCTACGGTGGCGGCGGTCGCAGCTTCGGCGGCGGCGGCGGCGGCGGCGGTGGCTACGGCGCTGGTGGCGGTGGCGGCTTCGGCGGCGCCGGTGGTGGCGGTGGCTACGGCGGCGGCGGTGGTGGTCGCAGCTTCGGCGGTGGCGCCGGTGGCGGTGGCCGCGATGGTGGCGCCGGTGGCGGTAGCCGCGACGGTGGCCGCGGTGGTCGTGACGGTGGTCGCCGCGGGTTCCGCGGTGGTCGCGATGACGAGGGTGACGGCGGCGGCGAGTGGTAATCCCACTGCCTCACGGCACGATGCGAAGGCGATGACGGGTAGTACCCCCATCGCCTTCGGGCTTTTTGGGCCCCGCCGTCACTCCGGCGACGGCTCCTCGACCCTGCCGACACCCACCGTCCGGCCCTTCGCCAGCGCGTACAGCGCCGGGTAGACCAGCAGCTCCAGCAAGAAGCTGCTCGCCAACCCGCCCACCATCGGCGCCGCCACCCGCTTCATGACGTCAGCGCCCGTGCCCGTGCTCCACAGCACCGGCACCAGCCCCACGAAGGTCGTCATCACGGTCATCAGCTTGGGCCGGATCCGGCGCGCCGCCCCCTCGATGATCGCGTCCCGGAGGTCGCTGCGCGTCTGGAGCCGCCCGCTTGCGGCCCGCTCGTCGTGCGCCAGCTTCAGGTAGAGCAGCATCACCAGCCCGGTCTCCGCATCGAGCCCGAGCAGCGCGATCAGGCCAACCCACGTCGCCAGGCTGACGTGGTAGTCGAGCGCGTACAGCAGCCACGCCGCGCCGATCGCAGAGAACGGCACCGCCAGCGCCACGATCGTCGTCTCGACCCACGAGCCCGTCGCCAGCCGCAGCAGCAGCAGCACAACCCCGAGCACGAGCGGGATCGTCCAGCTCAGCGTCGCCATCGCCCGCTCGAAGTGCTCGAACTGACCGACCCAGGCCACATCGAGCCCGCGCAGCGTGTCGGCTGGCAGTTCGGCGAGCGCGGGTCGCCCAGCCTCGAGCCATGTCCCGGCTGCGACCTCGCCCGGATCGATGAAGACATAGCCCGCCAGCCGGCCGCCCTCGCTGCGGATCATCGGCGGACCCTCGACCGTCTCGATCCGCGCGACCTGCTTCAGCGGCACCGTGCCGACCCGGACCTCGCCGACCGCCGCGAGGTCAGACCGCCCATCGCGTCCGTACCGGACACGGATCGGCGATCGCGTGCGCCCCTCGAACAGCTCGCCGGCCGTGCTGCCGCCCACGGCGGTCTCAAGCGTCGACAGCACCTGCGCCGGCGTGACCCCCGCCGCCACGCAGGCCTCAACGTCGGGCGTCACATCGACGAACTGTCCGCCCTCGCTCCGCTCCGCAAAGGCGCTCCGCGTCCCCGGCACGTCGCGCATCCGGGCCTCGATCCGCAGCGCCGCGCGCTCGATCGACCGCAGGTCGTCGCCGAGGATCCTCAGCGCGATCGGGCTGCGGACGCCGGTGGCAAGCATCTCGGTGCGCGTCTGGATCGGCATCCACCAGAGGTTCGGCATGCCGGGGATCTGCAACGTCGCGTCAAGCTCGCGCACCAGGCCATCCCAGGTCAGGCCGGGGCGCCACTGCTCGCGCGGGCGGAGCGTCACCGTGGTCTCGACCATGCCGATCGGAGCGGGGTCGGTGGCGGTCTCCGCGCGGCCCATCTTGCCGAAGACGCGCTCGACCTCGGGGACGGCGGCGAGCGCCGCGTCGATGCGCTGCAGCACGCGCGCGGCCTCGGTCGCCGACATGCCGGGTGGCGCAGAGGGCATGTACAGCAGCACGCCCTCGTGCAGCGGCGGCATGAACTCCCGGTCGAGCCGCTGCCATGCCGGCACCGTCGCGACCATCGCCGCGATCGCCAGCCCCACCACCGCGAACCGGTGCCGGATGCACCAGCGCACCACCGGGACGTACAGCGCCACGAGTCCGCGGTTGAGCGGGTGGTGGTCGTCGCTGGAGCCGCGGCGGATCAGGAGCACCACCAGCGCGGGCGTCAGCGTGACGGCCAGCAGCGCGGAGAAGCCCATCGCGTAGGTCTTGGTGAAGGCCAGCGGCGCGAACAGCCGGCCCTCTGCGCCGCCGAGCGAGAAGACCGGCACGAACGAGATCGTCAGGATCAGCAGCGACGAGACGATCGACGGCGCGACCTCGCGCATGGCGTCGATGGCGGTCTGCCGCGGCGGGTCGCCCGGCCGCTGGTGCAGGCGGACATGGACATTCTCGATCAGGATGATCGAGGCATCGACCATCGCGCCGATCGCCACCGCGATGCCGCCGAGCGACATGATGTTGGCGGTGAGGCCCTGCGCTGCCATCGGGATGAACGAGACGAGCACGGCGATCGGCAGGCCGATCACGGGGATCAGCGCGCTGCGGAGGTGCAGCAGGAAGAGCGCGATCACGAGGCTGACGACGAGCATCTCCTCGAGGAGCGTGCGGCGCAGCGTCTCGATCGCCTCGCGGATCAGCCCGGACCGGTCGTAGGTGACCACGAGCTCGACGCCCTCGGGCAGTGACCGGCTCAGCGTGTCGAGCCGGCGCTTGACCCCGTCGATGGTGTCGAGGGCGTTCTCGCCGAGCCGCATGACCACGATGCCCCCGACGACCTCGCCGCGACCGTCGAGGTCGGCGATCCCGCGCCGCTCGCCGGGCCCGATCGACACGTCGGCGACGTCGCGGACCCTGACGGGGCTGGGCATCGACCGGATCGGCAGCGCCGCGAGCTCCTCGACGCCGCGCAGGTAGCCGCGACCGCGGACGATCGCCTCGTGGCCGGCGATCTCGAGCGCCTGGCCGCCGATGTCCCGGTTTGCGGCGCGGATCGTCGCGACCAGCTCGTCGAGCGTGACGCCGGCGGCTGCGAGCCGGATCGGGTCGGCGGCAACGTCGAAGGTCCTGACCGCACCGCCGACCGTGGCGATCTCTGCGACGCCATCGACCTGCTGCAGCGCGTACCGGAGCTGCGTGTCCTGCAGGGTTCGCAGGCTCGAGGTGTCCTGCCTGCCCGACTTGTCGATCAGGGCGTACTGGAAGACCCAGCCGACGGCAGAGGCCTCGGGGCCGATGGCGACCCGGGCGTCGTCGGGCAGTGACTCCCGGGCCGTCGCGAGCGCCTGGGCCACGAGCGCACGGGCCTCGCGCAGGTCGGTGCCGTCGTCGAACACCACGTGCACGAAGGCGTCGCCGGGCATCGAGACGCCCCTGACGGCCGCGACGCCCTCGAGCCCGAGCAGGCGCGACGACAGCGGGTGGGTGAGCTGCTGCTCGACCTGGTCGGGGCTGTGTCCCATCCAGCTCCCGGTGACGACCACCTGCACGTCGGACAGGTCGGGCACGGCGTCGAGCGGGGTGTGGCGCAGGGCGATCCAGCCGGCGAGGGCCGCCGCGACCGAGAGCGCGACAACGGTCCACGGGTGGTTCGCGCTGGCGGCGACCGCAGCCCCGACCAGCCGGGCGAGCAGGCTGCGCTCCGCAGCCGCAGCGTCACGGGCGGTCACGGCGTCACCCCCGAGCCCTCGGGCAGACCCGCACGCCAGAAGGTGTCCGAGGCCTGCAGCCGGCTCTCTGCCGCGACCAGGAAGGTCCCCGACGCGACGACCACCTCGCCGGCCCCGACGCCCTCTGCCACCTCGACCCGCTCCCCGGCGGCCACGCCGAGCCGCACCTCCCGGGGTACGAAGACATCCCCGGACACCGCCACGAACACCACCGCCCGGTGGCCGGCCCGGATCACCGACGTCGTCGGCACCACGATCGCAGGGCTCCGCTCCCACGTCAGCTCCGCGACCCCGGCGAGCCCCTCGATCCGGGCCGCCGCGGCCGGTGGCGCCTCGACCAGGCGCAGCCGCGCCGACACGCCACCCAGCATCGCACCGGCGCTCGCGACCCCTCCGCCCCCGGCCGCCGCGGGTGGGGCCGCCTCCATCGCCGTGCCCATGCCGGCTGCCGGGCCGGCGGCCCCACCACCGGCCACCGTCTCTGGCGTGCCGGGCAGCAGGCGCTCGAGTTCGACGGCAACCGGGCTCGCCCAGGCAAACAGCCGCGCGCTGCCGCGGAGCTGCGCGGGCAGGCCGGCGAGGTCAGGCTCTGCGATGCGCGCCTCGAGCCAGGGCGCCTGCGTCGACGACAGCTCGAGCAGCGGCGCGCCCGGGGCCACGACCGCGCCAACGCGCACGAGGCGACGGGTGACGGTGCCGCCGGCGAGGGCCCGGGCGGCGACGAGCCCGTCGGCGCGGCCGGTCGACTCGATGTGGCGAAGGCCGGGTTCATCGAGCCCGCCGGCGAGCAGCCGCGACCGCAGGGGGGCCGCCAGATCGGGGTCGGCGGTCCGCGTGGCGAGGTACTCGCGTTCGAGTCCCTCGAGCGTGTCGGAGTAGATCAGCGCAACCTCGCGCCCCGCCTCGACGGGGTCGCCGGGCGTCAGTGGCGCGGCGCGGCGCACGACCCCGCCGATGCGGGTCGATACGACCGAGGCGCCCGCCGCATTGAGCCGCAGCCTGACGGGCACCCGGAGCGTGGGGTGCAGCCG
>JBILLP010000514.1:0-2981 GCA_044376025.1 Bradymonadia bacterium | reverse complement strand
CGAGGTCGAGTGCAGGGCAAGGTGAGGCTCGGGACCCAGCGGGGCTTGCTGGGGTTTCGGGGCGGTTCGGGCACCCGGCCCGCCCTAGCGTGGGTCGGCTGCACCGGACCCTTCAGCCTCGAACGCCTCGAGCCAGAGCAGCAGGGCGGTGCGGTCGGCCTTCAGCGCCGCCGCCGCCCTTGCGGTGTCGGCCCAGTCGGTCTGGGTACAGGTTCGCGCGAGCACACAGTCTGGCATGCGGCCGCCTCGAATCGTCTGCTGCGCCGCGGTAGGCCGCGGCTGCCAGACCTCCGCCACGACGGACCGCGCGATGTCGAGGTCCCGGGCGTCGGGCGTCTCGACCAGGGACTGCGTGCCGACGACCAGGGCCGCGGCGGCGAGCACCGAGAGGCTGGATGCCGCGTTCTGCAGGACCGACCGGCCTGATCCGAGCGCGGTGACAATGGCGAGCCAGGCCGCGAAGCAGACCAAGGCGGCCACGCCCAGGGCCGTGGGGGCATCGACGCCCAGGTACCCAAGCCTGGTGTAGGGCCACAGGCCGATCGTCGGGAGCAAGAAGCCGATCTCCGCGATGGGGTTCGCGGACTCGAGGGGATAGTGGGGGAAGAAGGCGGCAGAGATGCCACAGTTGACCATGGCCGCGAGCGTCAACCCCGCGATGCCCAATGCAGCGGCCCGACGCCACGCCCCCCTCGGGATCGCGTCGAGGGTCGCCAGCAGCGACCAGGCGAGCACGGGCAGGACCGGCACGATGTAGCGCGGCCCGGCACCCCAGCCTCCTCGCCAGTCCCGGACCATCGAGATGAAGATGGCGTAGACCACGAAGGTCGCCAGCGTCAGCAGGGCTGTCTCCCGCAGCCGCGGGTTCTGGATCGCCAGCGGCAGGGCGGCGATCGCGGCAACCGTCCACGGCACGAACCAGAAGAGTCCCGTCGCCGGTGCGAAGAAGGAGCCCATGAAGGCGTTCGACTTGAGCACCTTGAGCCCGAAGAACCCACCGCTGACGTACGCGGCGAACTGCGGGTTCTCGAGGTGGGAGTAGGGCAGGGACCACGGCGCCCCGAACGCCACCCAGTGGTAGATGCCCATCAGCGCCAGGGGTGGGAGCGAACCCACGACGGTGCCCACGATCCAGCGCGCCCGCTGGGGCGACTTCGTGACCGCAAGGACCCACGCCACGCCGGCGCCGAGTGCGGCTGGATACTCGAGTGAGATCGACCAGCCGAACAAGAAGCCCGCAAGGAGCGGGGCGGACCAACGGCTCGGCGCATCGCGGTGCTCGAGCGAGGCGAGCCAGCCTCCGAAGATGGCGGCCGCGGCGGTGGCGTGCGACGCGGCAAGCCCCCCGTAGCAGAGCAGCGAGCTCCCGACGCCGAGCATCAGCGTGGCGAGTGCACGAAGCGCATGGCTGTCGGTGACTCTGCGCGTCTGCCGCGCGAACATGGCCAAGAAGAGAAGGACCGGGATCGTGGTCGCCGTCAGGCGGCACCACTCCACAATCGCTCGCTTGGTGACCGGGATGTCGAGCAGGGCATGGAGCCAGCGCCCAACTGCCCAGCCTGGGACGGCCAGGAACGAGGTCCCGGGCGCCTTGCCGGGATAGAGGTTGCCGTGGGCGGTGGCCTTGTCGTTGACGTAGCCCCACTGCCGCACGATCTCGTCGATGGCGAAGGTGCGGTACTCGACGATGGCCCGGGTCATGTAGACCCGGACGTTCTCGTTCGGGTTGTTCAGCATCTCGGAGTAGGGCGCCGGGATGAGGTAGGCGCAACCGATCGCGAGCGTGACGAGCAGCCAGACGACCCGTTCGGCGGGGGTAGGTGGGCGCGCGGGCGTCATGTCCTGTCGCCGCCGATGCGGCGGACCACCGAGAGGTCCCAGCAGAAGTGGCGTGCCCCGGGCTTTCGGGAGGTGACCTTCAGGATGACCGGGGCCTGCGCGTTGGCGTGGTTGGCGACGCTGACGTCGATGCGCCCGCGCATGCGGTGGGCCTTGAAGCCCTGCGTGCCCGAGCCGAACGCGATCTCGAAGTCGACCGGGGCACCGTCCGCCAGACCAACCGCGTAGTCGCTCTGCGCGATCCAGCCCGCCACCGACGTGCCACCCGGCATCGGAGGAAGCTCAATCCGGAGCGAACCGGCCTCGGGAGGATGGCTCCAGACGCAGGGCATCAGCTGGCCGTCGATGGTCTGGGAGATCGGCCCGACCCACACCCAGTCCGGGCCCGGGCACCTGAACCGACCCTCGACCATCGGACAGTCGGCGAGCTTCTGGTCATCGGCATCGATGACGGAGACCTGTGCCTGCAGAACCAGGTCCGGGAGGCGCGCGACCATCTCGTCGCGGACATCGACCTCGTAGGCGGCGATCCGCTCGCCGGCGATGCGGCGCTCCCAGAGCCTGAAGCCACGCTGATCGAGGGCCCGCTCGACCACGGTCGAGGTCTGTGACTCATGCGAGACGACCACAACGCGCCGAAAGCGGGTGACATCGGTCACGGCGCGGTCGGTCGCGACGGCGGCGCGCGGCGCGAAACGGTCGACCTCCCACGAGCGGTTCCGACCGTTGAGGACCACCAGATCGTTGTCCCCGGTGACATCGAGCACGAACTGGGTCACCCGGTCGGCCGGCGAGGCGTCGAGCAGTTCGTCGCCCATGGCGAACAGCAGCATCGACGAGGCGGCGAGCGCCAGCGCAGAGATGATCGTCGAGCGCCTCAACCGTTCCTCGCCAGCGGGAGCCAGTGCGGGTGGCGGCGTAGTTCGCGGGTGCCGGGGCGTCAAACCCGCCCTCGGCCCATCAGCGGCGTCGATGCTCGCGCACTGTCGTGTCGGCGCGGCGTCTGCTAGCCACCCGCCGCCCCTCAAGGGCACCCGGTTCAAAGGCTCGCAGCCCCCCGGGGACTGCAACGCAGGAGGAACGATGTTCGAAGCCATCCGGACGGCTGACCCCGAGATTGCCGGTCTCATCGAGGCGGAGCA
>JBILLP010000511.1:0-2984 GCA_044376025.1 Bradymonadia bacterium | reverse complement strand
GTTCCAGCCCGGGTACTGGAAGACCTCCTCCAGGAACTCCCGCGACTCACCCTGCCCGAGCGCATACTCGAAGACCGTCGCCTGCAGGCGGTGGTCCATGAAGATGCGCTCGACGGAGCCGCTCTCGAGCCAGTGTCGGATCAGGGCCCACTGGCGGGCGGCGTCGAGATTCTGCCGCGACGCGTACTGGAAGACCCGCTGCGACTGCTGCCCCCGGATGTAGTAGCCGAGGTCGGCGTCGCGCCCCGATTGGTGGCTCCGGTGGGGGGGCAGCCGCCGGCCCGAGGGCCGGCTCACGTCGCCGAGGAGCAGCTTGGTGCCGCCCGGCATGGCACGACCGACGGCATTGAGACCGGCGACGAGCTGCTCGATCGTCGTCTCGGTGCCGTACGAGGTCTCACGCTCGCGGACGGTCCAGAACTCGCCGTCGGGCATCGGGATCCCGTGGACAAGCCGGCCGCCGCTTGCGCGGCCGACGCTGAGGGAGCGCCGATCCGCGTCAGGGGTGTAGATGATGAGCCTGTCGCCGGCCCTCACGGCGTCTCGACGCACACCGGGGTTCAGCCGGGCGAGGGCGTCGGGAGAGAGCCCGTACCGTGACGCGAAGGAGCGCCACGTGTCCCGGGGCAGCCACGTCTCGCTGAGCACGCGGCCGGTCGCCTCGCTCGCCGAGAGCTCCGCGACCGCCCGGGCAGAGGCCAGCAGCGACTGTGCGAGCGCGTCGGCATCGGCCTGGATGCTCCGCGTGTCGCGCCCACCCCGGGCGCTCCCGAGGGCGAGCTCGACGCGGTCCTGTGCCTCGCGCATCGCGAGCGATTGCCTGAACGCCGCGTTGTCGGCCGCCGAGGCGGCCACGGTCCTGACGCCTTCGACCACCGCGAAGACCAACAATGCGCCGACGAACCAGATAGCGGTCTCGACGAACCTTCGGTGCCGGGAGCCATGCGCCGACCGGGTCGGGACGGCAGCGGCAGCCGGGGAGGGGCGGACAGGTGGCTTCAGCGTAGCTCCTTTCGTCGCGCGGCGACGTGACATCTTGAAGTCAAGTTTTGGGCGAGCCCGTGGACTCGCATCGAGCCGCTACCAAACGCTCGGCGCCGCACGCAAGCCAAAAGTGCATCTGCGCCCCGGCGGAGGCGGCTCGAACCAGCTTCCGCGGCTGGGGATTCCCGCTCATCGCAGCCCGAGACCGTCGCGCAGGTCGCCCTGCAGCTGGCGCACCAGCCGGGCTGTCCAGCCCAGGTCCGTCGGCAGGTCGCTCACCCGGGCATCGATGTCGATCCTGACGCGTCCGGCGTCGAACGGACGCGCGTTCACCTCGATCGACGCCTCAGGCCAGCCGAGCGGCGCCACCACACGGAGCGTCACGCGGCCATCGGCAGGCAGCATCCGCTCGACCCGCCACCCGCGCAGCTCCGCCCGCTCGGCGACCAGGTGCGCGACCCGCTCGGGAGGCGACGCCGCCAGCATCGGGGCCACCGGGTTGCGGCTCTCCCGCTCCCGGGTGGAGACCGACGCCCCCGGCGGCCAGACAAACGCCGTCGCGAACGCCGCGCCCACCAGCAGCGCCGCGACACCGACCTTCAGCGGCGATGCGGCCACCCTGTCGGCGCTCACCGGACCTCCCAGAGGTACTCGGGCGTCGGCACGAGCGGCAACGAGACCCGGTACCGGCCCGCCCGGAGCGTCACGTCCTCGACGAGCTCGGTCCCGGGAGCGCCCCCGCCGCGAGACACGAGGTAGCGCCCCGCCTCGGTCCTGATGCTGAGCCCTGTGCCGTGGTCGATGGCGCCGTTGACGACCCTGACGCGGTAGTCCCCGGCAGGCAGGCGCCACGCCACCTGCGAGCGGCTCGCGATGTCCCGGAGGTTGGCGATCCGGCAGGCCTCCGCTGACGAGGCCTCGACCGGGGTCGGCTCCTGCTCCCCGATGCGGCAGGGCGCCGCGGTCAGCTCGATCAGCCGGCGCCCGTCGACCTCGCGAAGGGGGGGTGACTCGAACCGCGACACCGCAAGCTCATACTCCCCGGGCAGCCGGAGCCAGACGTCGCGCTCGTCGACGGGCTGCGGCGCGGGAGCGGTCGACGGCGGCGTCTCGCGGTCCCCCAACCCGGGTGCGAGGGGCGTGCCCGGCCCCGGGCCCTCTTCGCCCTCGAACCCTGCGAATCCGCTGCCAGGCGGCGCGTCAGCCGGCTCGATGTGCGACGCGAGCAGCCCGCACGCGCCGCACAGGAGCCATGGCAGCGCCGCAACGGCGAGGCGCTCAGGCCGTCGCAGAGAGGCCGCCATACCTTCGCTCGCGCCGCGCATACTGGACCAGGCACCGGTCGAAGTCCTCGGCGGTCAGCTCGGGCCAGCACTTCGGCTCGATGACATACTCCGCGTAGGCACTCTGCCAGAGCAGGAAGTTCGAGATGCGGACCTCTCCGCTCGTCCGGATCACGAGGTCGGGGTCGGGCAGGTCGCCGGTCCAGAGGAAGCGACCGAACGTCTCGACGTTGACATCGCCGGGTGTGAGGCGACCCGCCGCCGCCTCCTCGGCGACACGGCGCGCGGCGCTCGCGAGCTCCTCGCGCCCACCGTAGCTCACCGCCACGACGAGCTGCATGCTCGTGTTCGAGCGAGTCAGCTCCTCGAGCAGTTCGACAGCGGCCCTGACATGCGCGGGCAGCCGGCTCCGGTCGCCGATCACCCTGAAGCGGATCGCCTTGTCGCTCAGCAACTTCTGCTCAGACTCGCAGAACTCGACCAGCAGCGACATCAGGCTGTCGACTTCGTCAGGCGGACGTGACCAGTTCTGGGCACTGAAGGCGTAGAGCGTCAGGACGCCGATGCCGAGCTCGCGTGCCCGCGTCACGATCGCCCTGACCGTGCGGGCCCCCTCGCGGTGGCCGTCCGTACGGCGGCGCCCCAGGCTGTTGGCCCAGCGTCCGTTGCCGTCCATGATGATCGCCACGTGGCGTGGCAGTTGAGACGCTTCGACAG
>JBILLP010000512.1:0-2984 GCA_044376025.1 Bradymonadia bacterium | reverse complement strand
CCGCGGGCCGCTGCACGTTGCGGCAGATGCTCGACAGGCAGCTCAGCCCCGACTGGCAGTCGGCCACGACCGCGCAGCCGGCGCCGGCGGCGCCGGGAGCGCGACAGGCGCCCGCGTAGCAGGTCAGGCCGCTGTTGCAGTCGGCACCGCTGGTGCAGGCGTAGCCCGGGCCGCCCGGCGCACCGCAGGTGCCCGCGTTGCAGAAGAGCCCCGACTGGCAGTCGACCGTGGCGACGCACGACGCGCCCGAGCCGAGGCAGCCGTTGCCCTCGTCGGTGCGGCCGTCGCAGTCGTCGTCGGCGCCGTTGCAGGTCTCCACGACGTTGACGATCACGCTCCCCGAGAAGGTGAAGGCCGGTGTGTCGACGTCGAAGATCCAGTCGCGCGCCCCGCTGTTCCCCGGGCCGGGCGATGCCGTGAGGTTGCCGTAGCTGAAGAAGCGCGCGAAGGGCGACGTGAACCCCGGCGGCAGCGTGCCGTTGACGACCTCGACGAGGCCCGATGGGGCGAGCGTCTGCAGGTAGACATACACGTCGTTGCGCGGCGCGGTGTAGAAGGAGCGCAGCGTGACGTTGCCGCAGAAGTAGCGGCCCGCGGCAGCCGTCCAGCCAGCGCAGGCGGCGTCGATGCCGGTCGTCCCGGTGACAAGCTCGACCGTGTTCACCGGGCCTGACCCGGCGACACCGTCCTGCACGATGTCGAGCGCGCAGAGTCCCTGGTTGAGCCGCCTCAGCGACTCGGAGCGCACCTCGTCGGGCGCGACCGGCGAGATCTCGAGCTTGCCGCTCGCGCGATCGACGCGACCGGTGAACTCCGCCACCGTCACGAAGCCGTCGGCCTCTTCGGGGCTGCCGGTCGTCGGGGCGGCGAGCGCGTCAGACGCGGCGTCGCTCACCCCGGCGTCGATCGCGAGTCCGCCCACGTCGGGCACGGCGACCGGGTCGGCGGCCTCGGGGGCCGAGCAGCCGGCGAGCCAGAGCAGGGCTCCGGCGCCGAGCCAACGCCCGAGGGGCGAGAGAGAGGAGATCGGGCGAGACGACATGAACGTACCTCGTACCTGCGGCGCGACTCGGTCGGGTCGCGAAATCTTGGGCGGGTCGCCTACGGGTCGACTGTGACAGCGCGGTCACGCCACAGGGGCGTGATGGGGGAGCTTTCGCGCCACCTTCGTGGCAGACCATCGTGGCCGGCGCCGAATCCATGGCGCCCCCTCGGGCATGGGCCCGCGGTCGCGTCGATGTACCGGCGTTCCGACCCCTCAGGGATCTTGAAGGCGGAACGCGGATACCCGCCCCGCCTCCGGGGCGTCAACCCCGAACCCGAACCGAGCCCGGCGGACCCGGGCGCCCGAATCCACACAAGCCAGAATCGACACCAACACACACACGACGCATGGGGCACGTCAGGCCGTCGCGCCGCCGCAGCTCGAACCCTGGCCAGCGGTGCAGCCCAGGCAGTGCCGAGCCGTCACGATGCGACGCCCTGCGAAGGCGGCCGGATCGAAGTCCCGGACATGCCCCAGGCCGCCGCGCACGCCGAGGGCATCCTCGGACTCGAGCTCGAGCATCTGGTTGAAATCGCAGTCAAAGATGCGGCCGTCCCATGAGATCGAGATCGTGTTGCGGCACATCACCCCGCCAACCGCGGCCGGGTTGAAGGCGTTGGCGAGCCGCTCCATGTAGCCCTCGAGGTTGCCCGTCTCGAGGAGCCACTCGAGGTACCGGCTGATCGGCATGTTGTTGAGGCAGATCAGCCGGTCGAATCGGAGCCCGTGTTCGCGGGCGAGGCCCGCCTTCCACTCCGCCTCGAGCGCCGCCTGGCTGCCGGCCAGGAAGGCGCCCGCGGGGTTGCTCATCAGCGTCAGCACGCGGCGCGGATCGCCCTGCCCGTAGCCGAGCTCGTTGAGGCGGCGGAGCGCGACGATCGACCGCCCATGGGTGCCGTCGCCGCGCTGCGCGTCGGTGTTGCGGGCGCGCCAGTGCGGCAGCGAACAGACGATCTCGACGCCACGGTCGGCCAAGAAGCCCGCGAGGTCGCGCTGCGACGGCAGCAGCAGCACCGTCAGGTTGCAGCGGTCGATCACGTGCAGCCCGCGCTCGACGCAGGCGTCGACGAGCCGCCTGAAGTGGGCGTTGAGCTCGGGCGCACCGCCGGTGATGTCGACGGTGTGGGCCCCGGTGCGGTCGAGCGCGGCGAGGCAGGCGTCGACGGTGGCGGCGTCCATCTGCTCGCGCACCCGGTCGGGGCCGGCGTCGACGTGGCAGTGCCGGCAGGTCATGTTGCAGAGCCTGCCGATGTTGATCTGGAAGTACTCGAGCCGCGCCGGCCGGAGCGTGCCGAGCCCGGCGTCGCGCAGCCGGGCGTCGAAGTCGAGCCCGGGGCCGGGCAGCGCATCGAGCACGCGGAGCTGCTCGGCGGGGTCAGACAGGCTCGACCCCCGCCGACGGAGCGAAACCGTTCGCTTGGGGCCGGCCTCGACGCTGTCGAGCCCGGGCTCGTCGCCCACGTCCATGGGCTACATTCCCTTCTTGCGGACGTGCTCGAGCATCTGCGTGCCGTGCACCAGCGACGCACCGCCGCGGATCGCGCAGGCGACGTGCACGGCCTCGGTCATCTGGTCGAGGTCGGCGCCCTTCTCGAGCGCGTCGTTCGAGTAGGCGTCGATGCAGTAGGGGCACTGCACGGCGTGGGCGACCGCGAGCGCGATCAGCGACTTCTCGCGGGCGGTGAGCGCCCCCTCTGCGAAGACGGCACCGTAGTAGTCGAAGAACTTCTTCGCGAGGTCGGGGCTGCCGGCGGCGATCTGCGGGAACTGCGGCAGATGCTCCGGCTTGTAGTAGGCGTCGCTCATCGGGCTTCATCCTTCGAGCAGGACCCGGTCCCGGGTCGGCGGCGCCGTACCGGCGCGGCCCTTGGCGGTTAGCGGCCACCGGCGGCGGCGACAAGGCGCAACAGGCCGGGCTTGCCGGTACGGCCCCGTGCTG
>JBILLP010000513.1:0-2984 GCA_044376025.1 Bradymonadia bacterium | reverse complement strand
TGCACCGGGGGATCGACAACCTCGCTTTACCCATACGGCGCGAACTACCGGGGCGACACCTGCCACGGCAGCAACGCCCCGCCCGTGAGGGCGGCTTCGGCGACGGGTGGCTTTGCGGGCTGTCAGAGTGCGGCGGCGGTGTTTGACCTGTCGGGCAATGTCGAGGAGTGGACGGCCGATGAGCGCGTCCGCGGTGGCTCCTACCTTGACTCTGCAACCAGCCTGCGATGTGCCGCGATCGACGGCGCTGTGGCCAGTGGTGCGACGGCAGACACGGTCGGCTTTCGCTGCTGTGCCGCACCGCGTTAGGGTGTCGACGCGGCCCCCTTGATTCTTCGCTGCCGGGACATTGGGATGGTCGGCCGCAGACGCGTTCGCGTTCGGCGATGAGGGCCTTGGAGGCATGTTGAGACACCGCCACGCATCGAAAAGCCGGTCCCTGCGACGATGTGGATTGTCCTTGGCCTGTGTGGTCACGTCGCTGGTCGCCCTGGCGTCCGGGGCCGCCGCCGAGGAGGCTGCTGCGGCGGGAGCGGCGGCATCGACCGGCGAGGCGACGGGCTTCGCCTTCGGGTCGTACGGCAGGGTGGTCGCCAGCTCGAACGCCGAGGGCGGGACGGGCAAGCGGACCTCGGTCGTCGCGCATCCGGCCCGGCTCGATGAGACGACCTACCTCGAGCTCGACCTTGGCTACCGACTCCACACCGATGCGTGGGGCGATTTCAGGGTTGTGAACACGGTCGCGGTCACCGACGCGCTGTTTCACCTCGATGGCGACTTCGACGGTGCGCTCGCGCTGCGAAACAGCTTCGTGGAGGCGAGTGGGTTCGGCGTCGAGCGGCTCACGCTCTGGGCCGGCTCGAGGATGCTCCGGGGCGATGACATCTACCTGCTCGATTTTTGGCCGCTCGACAACCTGAACACGGTCGGGGGCGGCGGTCGTTACGACTTCGCGGCGGGTACGCGGGTCGGCCTTCACCTTGGTGTGAACCAGCTCCGGGACCCGTACCAGTACCAGGAGGTCGAGGTCGCGGCACCCGACTTCGGGACCGAGACCGTAGTCCTGATGGACCGGGCGCGCGTCATCGGCTCGGCCCGGGTGGAACAGCCGTTGGAGCTCGGGCGCCTTGGGGCGAAGGTTGTCGTCTATGGCGAGGCACATCGCCTTGGCGAGGGCGTCTTCGAGGACGCGGAGCAGGTCAGGCAGACGGCACCGGCAGAGACCGGGTACACCGCCGGTGCCCAGCTCGGTGCGTGGGGGTGGGGCGACCGGGGCTTTGCGAACCTGTTCGTGAGGCATTCCACCGGCATCGCGGCCTATGGCGAGCTCTCGGTGCCGCGAGGCGTCGCGCTCGACCGCACGGTCGAGGAGGCGGGGCTGACGCGGGTGGCGACCTCGTTCGGCTACGGGGTCGGGCGCTTCGACCTGGTTGGCGGCGGCTACCTGGACTGGTTCCACGACGCCGACGGCGTCAACTATGACATCGACGACTACTACGAGGGTTCGGTGGCGCTGCGCGGCTCGGTCAAGGTGGCCGGGCCGCTGCGTCAGGCTGTCGAGGTGAGCTACCAGGGACGTCGCCCTGACGGGCTCAACAAGCGGACGGGCACCTTCGTGACGCCGGCGATCCTCAAGTTCGCGTTCATGCCGACCCTGTCAGCGGGTGATGGCACGCTGTCGCGCCCCGAGCTCCGGCTGATCTACCAGCTTTCGCTGCTGAACCGCGGTGCGCGCACGCAGTACCCCGACGACGACGTCCGGTCGGGTGAGTCGGTGCAGCACTACGTCGGCATCGGGGCAGAGTGGTGGTTCAACAGTTCGACCTATCAGTGAGGCGGAGCGCATGGCGGACATGACGACATGGGCGCGGCAGTGCCTTGGCGCCACGATCGGTGCGGCGGCGCTGGTGTGGGCCGGTTGCGGGCAGGACATTGCTCCCGTGACCACCGGCTTCGAGGTCAGCAACCATGCCGGGGACTGGCGTGGAGAGGTGATCTACCAGTTGATGGTCGATCGCTTTGCCGATGGCGACCGGGGCAACAACCACGGCGTGGCCGTGGGTGACCTCGGGCGCTACCAGGGCGGGGACTGGCAGGGGGTCATCGACCGGGTTGACTACCTCAAGGAGCTCGGCGTGACGAGCGTCTGGATTTCTCCGGTGGTCCGGAATGTCGAGAGTGACGCCGGCTACGACGGCTACCACGGCTACTGGACGCAGGATTTCTTGAGCCCGAATCCCCATTTCGGCGATATCGCGAAGCTCAGGGAAATGGTCGATGTGCTGCACGAGAATGGCATCCTGGTCATTCTGGATATCGTGACGAACCACGTCGGCCAGGTCTTTTACTACGATATCAACCGGAATGGACGCCCCGACGAGAGTGTGCAGGGCACGGGCACCTCGTCTCCGGTACTGCGGATCGGGGAGTATGATCCGGACTTTGACCTCCGGGGCGTGCAGGCGGTGACAGGCCTCGGGTTCTCGGGCAACGCGCCGATCGAGTGGGTTGAAATCCCCAGCCTGAACCGAGGGGCGCCCCGACCCGATGAGTTCGCCAACAAGGACTGGTACTGGAAGCGCGGCCGCGTCACCGTCTGGGGGCGCGAGTCGGATGCCTGTCGATTCGTGGGCATCAACCCCGACACGAACTGGCAGGACTGCTACAACTACGTGCGGATCCAGGAGGTCACCGGTGATTTCCCCGGTGGGCTCAAGGATCTGCGGACCGACCGCCAGGATGTGCGTCTGGCCCTGATCGAGGTGATGTCGCACTGGATTACCGCCGCCAACATCGATGGATTCCGCATCGATACGGTCAAGCACGTCGAGCATGACTTCTGGATCCAGTTTGCGACCGCCATGCGGGAGTATGCGCGGCAGGTCGGCAAGAAGAACTTCTTCATGTTCGGCGAGGTCTTCGACGGCGCAGACTGGCTGCTCGGCTCGTACACCGCACCCGGGATGCTCGACTCGGTCTTCTAC
>JBILLP010000510.1:0-2986 GCA_044376025.1 Bradymonadia bacterium | reverse complement strand
GTCCGGTCGTCACGAAGGTCGACCCGGGCGAATCCGGCGGTGCTCCCGGGGCCGGTGGCGGTGAGTGAGGGACGCTCGTAGCCGTAGTTGTTCTCGACAAAGAGGGAGCGGCCCGCGGCAACGAGGGAGTTCTCGGTCGCGCTGGCCCCTGTACCGAAGACGGGAAGGGCGCAGAGTGTCTCACCGCTTGCGCGGCGCATGACGAGCACCTGCATGGGGTCGGCGTTGTCCGTGATCGCGACGGCATCGCCGGCGAAGAGGGTGGGGGTTGTCCCGGTCCCGGCGCTGACCTGACCCGGCTTGGTGGTTCCGATGTTCTGATAGGGTGTTCGCCAGACGACGGTGGGCTCGTCCGGACCGGCAACGAGGCGATAGGTGGCCGCTTCGGTGGCGACGTAGACGGCTCCGTCCTGGTCGACCGCGAAGGAGTTGGCGATCGGTTCGCCGAGGGCAAGCGAGCGCAGTGCTCCCGCGTCGGTGTCGAAGGGCGCGACAAAGTAGCCGGCCACTCCCGCAGCGGAGACGAACCAGAGGTTGCCGGCGGCATCCGGAAGCGCAGAGACGATGCGGTCGCTGGTCGAAAGCTGCGGGTCGCGGGTGGCGACGACACGCCAGGTCCATCCACCGACGCCCTCGGTTGCCTCGAGGACCTGCACCTCGCGGCGCGATGTCGGCACCACCGCGCGGTCGAGGTTGTCGAGAAAGAAGTACCCACCCCCGCCGAAGTCTCCGAAGTCGACGCCGCCTGGCCGCGGCGGCAGCGAGAGCGAGGCGAGGAGGGTGAAGGCGGTGGGATCGATCAGGTGGAGCCGCACGGCTGCAAGCTCGATGCAGACGGTCACGAGCAGGCCGTCACTGCGAAAGGCGATGCTGCCACAGAGTCCGCGGAGTCCGGCGGAGCGAAGCCGCGGGTCACGCCCACGGGGGCCGGCGATCGCGTAGGTGTCGGTCATGGCGCCGTCGTTGTGGATGTTGCTCCACGGGTTGGGCGCAAGGAAGGGATGCTGCGGGGTGGCTGGCTCGTCGAGGGCGAAGGGGGTGTCCGTCCATGCGGCGCCGTCGAGCAGGCCGGAGCCCTCTGCCGCCCCTGTGATCGCCGGCAGCGGGGTGCCCGATGCCCCGGTGTCAGCGATGTCGCTTCCGGTGTCGCCGGAGTCGTAAGCCGGATCGGCATCATCGCCGGAGTCCTCGGCGGCGATGTCGGGTGCGGCGTCGAGATCGGGCGCATCGTCACCGCCAGCACCGGCGTCCCGACCATGGTCGGGCGCGTCGGCGCATGCCGAGGCGAGCGAGAGAAGGAGCATCGGCAGCAGGCGGTGCGTCGCAGTGACCCCGGAGCCCGAGGAGTGGCGCCCTGTGCCGCGTGTCTCGAGGGGAGGCGTAGCCATGTCACTCCATCGGGTTGGGGACGACGCGGTCGAGGCCGGGGCTAGATGCCCATCGCTTCGAGGACCCCATCGAGGGTGGCGGGAGCCTTTCGGGGCCGATTGGCGCGCGGTGCCTCGTCGAGGTTCGAGTCGCGGTGGTAGTGGACGACGGTGTCGGGGTCCTTGAGGACATGTCCGGTCAGGATTGCCGCCACCGACGCATTGGGGTCGATGATGCCCGACTCGACCAGCTTGCGGAGCCCGGCGATCGAGGCGCACGATGCGGGCTCTGCGCCGATGCCAGAAGCGTCAACGACCGCCTTGGCCTCGAGGATTTCGGCATCGGTGACATCGGTGACGAATCCGTGTGTCTCCTCGATGCCGGCGATGCACTTCTTGAACGACACCGGAGAGCCGATGCGGATCGCGGTCGCGAGGGTTTCTGCACCGACGAGTGGTTCGAAGGCACCACGGTGGCTGAACCATCGGGCGAGCGGATTGGCTCCCTGGGCCTGGATAACCGCAATGCGTGGCAGCTTGTCGATGAGCCCGAGCGCCCGGAGCTCGACGAGTCCCTTGTGCAGCGCGCTCGAGTTTCCGAGGTTTCCGCCGGGGAGGATGACCCAGTCGGGAACATGCCAGTCGAGGTCCTGCAGGAGCTCGAAGCCGATCGCCTTCTGGCCCTCGATGCGGAACGGGTTTGCAGAATTGAGCAGGTAGATTCCGCGGGTATCGCAAACCTGCTGCACGAGCCGCATTGCGTCGTCGAAATCCCCATCAATCTGGATGGTGGTCGCGCCGTAGGCGAGCGACTGGGCGAGCTTGCCGTAGGCGATCTTCCCGCTCGGGATGAAGACGAATCCCCGCATGCCGGCCTGTGAGGCGTAGGATGCCATCGCGGCGGAGGTGTTTCCGGTCGAGGCGCAGGCGACGGCACGCATGCCGAGTGCGCGTGCGACCGAGATGCCTGCGGTCATGCCGCGATCCTTGAAGGAGCCGGTCGGGTTTTCTCCCTCGTGCTTGATCGTCAGGCAGCCTACGCCGGTCCAGTCAGATATCGAGCGAGATACGTAGAGGTTTGTGTTTCCCTCGGGCTTGGTGACGATGAATTCGTCATCGAGCGGGACAATCAATTCTCGAAACCGCCAGACCCCGGATCGGTCGATGTTCGACTTGAGCAGGCGGCGCGCGTCGAAGAGTTCGTTGGGCGTCCGGACGGGCAGTCCCGTCTGTTCACGGGCGCGGCGCATCGCCCCGGCAATCCGCTCGTGCACAAACAGGTGCTCGACCGCCAGCAGGTCACCGCAGTCGCAGCGGTAGCGGACCTCGAGTCCACCGTAGGCTCGTTCACACGAGATGCAGCGAAGGCGCCAAGGCAGGTTCGAGGCTTCGTCGTGGTTTGTGGACTCGTGGCTCATGGCTGCATCCAGTAGGTCAGGCAGGTGGTCCCGGTGCCAACCAGTGCGCCGACCGAGACGTCGGTGAGCCAGTGGCGCCGTGCTGCGGTGCGGAGGTAGCCCGTTGCGGCGGCCGCGGTGAAGGCGGTCACTGGCACGGCCCACCGGGCGGCCGGCCTCCAGCGTTGTTCGGTAGCGGTGAAGGTCAGCGAGGTGGCGGCG
>JBILLP010000509.1:0-2995 GCA_044376025.1 Bradymonadia bacterium | reverse complement strand
CACCAGATCCCAGTCCTCATCGTACACACACTTCGGTGCCGAGGGCGGCGCCTCGAGGTCACGCGCCTCGTGCGACTCCGCCCGGAGCAGCGAGGCGGTCGCGGCGGTCTGCTGGCTCCCCGCCCGTGCCTCGGACCAGCGGCGCTTGTACTTGAGCAGCCCGTCGAGCGTGGCATAGGTGAGGTTCAGTCCCTCGTAGCGAAACCCCTTGACCTCGACGCAGCGGACAATGCGCAGCGCCTGTGCGTTGCCCTCGAAGCCGCCGTGCTCGCGCATGCAGTCGTTGAGTACCGACTCGCCGTTGTGGCCGAAGGGCGGGTGCCCGAGATCGTGCCCGAGCGCGATCGCCTCACAGAGGTCGGCATCGGCGTCGAATTTGCGAGCGAGGGCCTTTGCGATCAGCGCCACCTCCATCGAGTGGGTGAGGCGCGTCCTGAAGCTGGCTCCCTTGAAGCCATAGAATACCTGCGTCTTCTCCTGGAGCCGACGAAACGACTCGGAGTGGAGGATTCGGCTCCGATCCCGCTCGAATTCGGTCCGTGTGTCGTGGGTCTTGCGGGGGTCGGCGTGCTCGTGCGAGACGTCGCCCGGGTGATTCAGGGAGGCGGGGCGCATCGGGTCCTCTCAGGGCGCGCGTGAAGTCCGCGTGCGTGGGTCGAGCACATCGCGCAGACCCTCACCCACGAAGTTCAGGGCGAAGAGTGTGGCGGTCAGGGCGAGGCCGGGCGCGAGGATCAACCAGGGGTAGGTCACCATGATCCCGGACCGGGCGCCCTCGTTCGCCAGCGCGCCCCACGAGGTGAACGGCGCCTGAACGCCGAGCCCCAGGAAGGACAGGAAGGCCTCCTGGAGCATGACCTCGGGGATGGTGAGCGTGGCGTACACGATGATGGGTCCGAGGATGTTCGGCACGACATGCACGGCCAGGATCCTGGCGTTCGATGCGCCGATGGCACGGGCGGCGTGAACGTAGTCGACATCCTTGAGCGCGAGCACCTGACCGCGGACAATCCGGGCCATGGTCAGCCAACTCATCGCACCGATGGCCACGTAGAGCAGCCGGATGTCGCGACCGAAGACCACCATCAGCAGGATCACGAGGAACATGAAGGGCAGGCCGTACATGACGTCGACGAAGCGCATCATCGCCGCATCGACGCGGCCACCGACCCACGCGGCGACGGCGCCCCAGGCCACCCCGATGAACAGCGACACCAGGGTGGCGAGCAGCGCGACCGTCAGGCTCACGCGCGCCCCGTAGACAAGCCGGATCGCGAGGTCGCGGCCCAGGCCGTCGGTGCCGAGCCAGAAGGTCTCCAGGCGCGGCAGCCCCGGGAACTCTCCAGCAGAGAGCAGGCCGTCGCCGTCGCGGTCGCGCGCACGGACCCACGCACGCGACTCCGAGTCGGGGAAGACATCGACGAACACGCCTGCCTCTGCGGGCTCGAGGCCGCCGCTGCGATCGACGTCGCGCTCCCGCAGGACCTCGCCCGCGGCGACCGTGAGCGACCGGGGCGCGGCATCGAGCTCGGAGGCATCCCAGCGGCCGTCACGGTTCATGTCGTACCGGTCAAACTCATCGCGGGAGAGCGCGGCGCTGACCTCTGCGGCGCTCCAGGCGCCGTCGCGGTTGGCATCGGCGGCCCGTGACTCCGCCGACGCTGGCTCAAAGAGCCGGTGATGTTCCCGCGGGACGCCGCGCATGCCCGGTGGCTGATACCGGCTGCAGGGGTGGTTCTCAACGACCGTGAACCGGAGCAGCGAGGTCTCAATCACCGGGTACAGGGCCGCAACGACCGCGACCAGCACCACGAAACAGGCACCGGCGAAGGCAGCGCGACGACGGCGAAAATCCCGGAAGGCTGCCCGCCACGGGCCCAAAGCGGCATGCTCCCCGTGCAGCGTGCTCACGCGCCATCCTTCAGCGAGATACGCGGATCGACCCAGGCATAGAGCAGGTCAACGGCGAGGTTGAGCCCCACGAGCAGGATCGAGTACACCAGGATGGCCCCGAGCACGAGAAAATAATCCCGGTTGAAGGCGGCATCGACGAAGAATGCGCCGATGCCGGGCACATTGAAGACCCGCTCGACGACGACCGATCCGGTCAGAACGGCGGCAAGGGCGGGCCCGAGGAACGACACCACCGGCAGGATGCCGGCGCGCAGCACATGCCGGAGCATCACCGTGCGCTCGGCGAGCCCCTTGGCGCGGGCTGTCCTCACAAAATCGAGCCGTGCGACCTCGAGCATGCCCGACCGCGTCAGCCGCGACACGTACGACATATAGAAGATCGCGAGGCTGATGCTCGGCAGGATCGAGTCTGCCCAGCCGCTCCAGCCGCCGGAACGGGTGAGGCCGAGCCCGAGCGAAATGGTCGAGATCAGGAGCGGACCGAGCACGAAATTCGGAATGGAGATCCCGAGCATCGAGATACCCATCGTTGCGTGGTCCCACCAACTGCCGGGGCGCCACGCGGCGGCGACGCCCATCGGAATCCCAAGCAGCAGCGCGAGGAACATCGCCTGGAAGCCGAGCAGCAGCGAGTACGGGAGCGCCTGACCGAGGATTTCGGTCACCGGCGCCTCCTGCTTGATTGAGGGTCCGAGGTCGAGGCGTGCGAGCTGGCCGAGGTAGTCGAGGTACTGCTGATGCAGCGGCTTGTTGAGGCCATACCGCTCCTCGAGCATCGCCTCGACCGCGGGCGGCAGCTCCCTGTCCTTCGACAAGGGGCTGCCGGGCGCGAGCTTCATGACGAAGAACGACAGCGTGAGCACCACGAAGAGCACGGCGAGGCTCTGCGCCAGACGGCCTGCGAGCACCCGCATCATGGCGCCACCGTCGTTCGTTTCGATAGATATCGCACGAGGTGCACGTCACGGAGGTTCGAGCTCCACCCCTCGACGTCGTCATGCACGAGGTGAAACTCTGCGTAACTGTAGATCGGCAGCACCGGAGCCGCATCAAGCAGTATGCTCTCCGCGCGCTGAAAGGC
>JBILLP010000082.1:0-9523 GCA_044376025.1 Bradymonadia bacterium | reverse complement strand
CGCGCGTCCTATTCCCGCCGCCCTGACATGGCAAGCGTTGCGGCGCGGGTTGACGCCTGCCGCGAACCCCGCAACGACGTCGGTCGATGGTGGCCGGCCTGGTCGACAGGTCGGCAGCCCAAGGGCGGAGCGCGGCATGACAGACCTCGAGATGAGCGTCACGGAGTTGAGGGCAATGCTCGAGGCGGGGCAGCCGCTGACGCTGGTCGACGTGCGGGAGCCGTGGGAGGTTGCGCTCGGCACGCTTCGGGGTGCGGTCGCGATTCGGCTGGGCGAGCTCGCCGCGCGGTGGCCGGAGGCGGGGCTCACCGGCGACATCGTCGTCATCTGCCACCATGGCGTGCGCTCGCTGCACGCGGCGACCTGGCTGCGCTCGCAGGGCGTGCCTGCGTGCAGCCTCGCGGGCGGCACCGACGCCTGGTCGAGGGAGGTCGACCCGTCGCTGCCGCGGTACTGACCCCTGTGGTTCCGGCCTCGTGCCACCAAGGCCTTCGTTGACACCGGACAAGCGCGGATTCTATAGGCCGTGCGCCCGGGTGGACGCACAATTCGGAGCGCCCCCGCACTCTGGAGGCCAGGATGAGCATGGCTCGACGCACGATCGGAATGGGACTCGCGACCGCGCTGTCGCTGGCACTGGTGGCCTGCACGCCGCCACCCGACTGGACCAGCCCCGAGTACATCGGTTCGCAGATCGTCAAGGGAGACGAGCGGGCATTCGCGGAGCTCTCGCGCCTGACACCTGAGCAGCAGAAGTCGGTCGCGCCCCGGCTGATCGAGGCCTACAACGCCGGTGTGCTGCCGAACCGCGCGATCGAGTCGCTGGTACCGCTCGCCGACCCGACCGCGAAGGCGGCCTTTGAGGCCGCACTCACGAAGTCTGACGACATGCTGGCGTCCCTTGCGGCGCGAGGGCTCGCCGAGCTGAACGACACGGCGTCTGCGCCCGCGATCGCCAAGCGGCTCGGCGAAGTGACCACGGACGAGGCATTCGCCGGGTTTTTCGAGGCGCTTGAGAAGCTGCCTTCGCAGCAGGCAGCCGATGGGCTGGCGGCCGTGATGATGCGACCGGCGGCCAAGCTCGGCGGAGCCGGGCGTGTCAGGTCGGGCTGCAGGGCCTTGGCTGCGAGTCCCTCCCCGAGCGATGCCGTGCTCGATGCGCTCGTCTTCAGCACGGTGAATTTCACACCGCAGCCGTTCAACGACCCCTTTGCCGACTGCGAGCTCGCGCTGCTCAAGTTCAAGGAGGCGTCGATCCCGAAGCTGGTTGAGGTCTTCAAGGGCAACAACCAGAAGGTGAACGACCACCTCAAGGAGCTGAAGTACCCGGTGGTCACCGGACAGCTCCGCGCGGCGGCGGCGCTCGCCCACTCGCGTGCCGCGTCGGCGGCGTTGACCGAGTACGTCAGCGCGCCGCGCCCGGTGCCGCGCGCGGAGCTGGCTTCGATGTCGATCGAGGACCAGCAGAACTACTTCTCGAATTCGGGGCAGCTCTTCGACATGGTCGTCAAGGGCCTTGCGTGGGCGGGAGGCGAGGCGAATGTGGCCACGATCCGGCGCCTCGAGTCGACCGGTGAAGGCAGCCTGCTCGTGAACTTCGAGGACTGGTTCGGGCTGTCGGCCGGCGCCGAGGTCGGGCTTCGCCAGTCGGTGCACGAGGCGCTGTCGATCGTGGGCAACGACGACGACCGCAAGCTGCTCTGGCAGCGGGCGGAGGCGGGCACGGTCGGTCGGGGTGGAGACAACTCGAACGGGCTGCTCCGCACGAACGTGCTCCATTTCTTGGGCCGGACGGCGCGCCCGGGTGAGATGGCGGCCTTCGACAAGGTGCTCGCGGCCCAGACGCGGTTTCGCTCGTCGTTCACGCCGCTGCGCCTCTACTTCGCGCTCGCGGACAAGTGCCAGGCCGACGTCGCCTGCTTGTCGGGCGCGCTCAAGGACCCCGTCGCCACGCTGAACGACCCCGCCCTGAAGGCGATCGTCGATGCGGTGACCGATGCCGCTGAGAAGGCCCCCTTCACCAACGCGGCGACCACCAATGTCAGGGTTGGTTCGATCTGGCAGCTCGGCCTGCGCATCGGCGGCGACGCAGGCGTCGGCGCGCTGCTCGACAACCTCGGTGATGGCAACATCGACTCGCGGATCGATATCGGCAGCGTGCTGCTCTACGCGGCGAAGTTCCCGGCCGATGCGGGCACCAAGCTCGACGCGGGCATCGCGGTCGATGCCGGCAAGTCGGGCGTGCAGGGACTCAAGCAGGCGCGCGACGCCTACCGCCTGGTCAGGGCGACCCGGCTGTGAGCATCGAGCCGGCCCTCGAAGAACCCCGCATTGCCGTGGTCGTCGAGCCGTTACCCGCGATCCGGGAGCGGCTCGAGGGCTGGCTGCGGACGTGGGGCTACGACGTGCGCCCCGAGGGCGCCGAAGGGCCGGTCGACCTGTGCGTGGTTTGCGCCGACGCCCCGATCGAGGGTTGGCGGGATCACGCGGCGCCGTTCCTGCTCGGTGAGCGTTCGCGGATTGTCATCGCCACCGCCCTGTTCGACGAGCGCCTGTCGGCGGCCGACTCGAAGGCCCAGGCGGTGGTCCGCAGGCCGTTTGGGGCGGTCGACCTGCGCGATGCGCTCGACGCCATCGACGGCCAGGCGCAGCCGGTCGAGGCCGCCGCGCTCGAGGACCTGTCCGAGGTGGTCGACCTCGAGGAGGGCGACGTCGAGGACCTTCACTTCGTCGATGCCGTCACCGACATCGTGGAGTCGACCGAGGTCTCGGGTGAAGCCGTTGCCGCACCCATCGACGATGGTGAGCCCGACGGCGCGCACCCCCGCGCGAGCGGTCCTCGTGCCGCGGTCGAAGACTCCGCCGAGCTCGGGGATCCGCGCATCATCACGGCAGAAGTCCCCATCGTCAGCGCCGTGCACGGCGACGACTCAGGCGTCTTGGCCGCCACGTGGGACGTCGAGGCGCTGTCGGAGCTGATCGCCGATCAGTGTGTCGCCTGGGCGTCCCAGGAGGACCGCGCGGAGCGGGTGAAGTCGATCCAGGAGCTCCTCGGCTCGGTGCTTCGACCCGCGGGGCCTGCGGGAGAGGTCAGTTGAACTGCTTCTGCACCGAGCGCGCGAACTCGCGGGCTTCGGCGATCTCCTCGAGCAGGTCGGTCTCGTCGGCGTAGTCACGCAGCGTGACCTCTTCGGCCTTGTCGAGCACCTCGACCGCCTCGACGAACCGTCCACAGCCGATCAGGTCCTCACCGACCGTCAGCAGGTAGCCCGGATCTGTCTCGTTGGCGTCGACGAGCTCCTGGAACTTGGCGAGGCCGGCGGCCAGGTGACCCTGCATGATGTCGAGAGAGGCCTCGAACCGGGGTGCCACCGAGTCATCGTTCGGGTCGTTCAGCTTCTTGAGCAGCGGGAGCAGCTCGCGGGCCTCCTCGTAGCGCTCCTCGGTGAAGAGGTCGTTTGCGAGCTCGAGCGAGATCTCGCCGTAGTCGAGCGCGGGGTGGTTCGCCGGACCGCGGACAAGCTCGTCGCAGAGGTTCTGGAACGCCACGGCGTCTTCTTCGTCGGCATAGACCTGCGCGGCGGCCCACTTGTGAAGGTCGGTGAAGGAGGCGGCGTCGAGGAGCTTCAGGTCCTCGAGGGTGCCGGAGATGATGCGGTCGTGGAGCTTCACCTCGTCGGTGGGAAGCTTGTCCCAGTCGAACTGGGCGTACCCGAGCTCCTCGCTGGGGTCGTCGGTCTCTTCGGTCTCGTCGTAGTCGTAGGACTCGTCGAGGTTCTCGTCGTTCGGCTCGTTGTTCTTCTTGCTCACGGCATGGCTCCCAGTGCGGAGGGTCGTCGAGGGGCGGTTCCCTCGCATGTGACGCAGAGGCGGTCAAGGCGTGGTTGCGGCTTGCAACGCGCCCCTCTGCGGGTAGAACGGCGCAGATGTTCACGCTGCCTGAGGACACCCCACTGCGGCCGTTCGCCATCTGCGCGCGCGACGTGCGACGCGCGCTGGTGATCCCGGGCGAGGTGCAGCCCCGCTGGTACGACCCCACCGACCCCGATGACGCAGACTTCTGCCTCGCGATGAACCGGGGCAACTGCTTCGCCTACGACGGGTCGCCGAACCCGGGGACCGCCTCGACCGCGCTGGGGATGCCGCTCTGGGTCTTCTTGGACTGCTGCACGCTGCCGAGCGCGATGTTCGGCTTCGAGGTGCCGCGTGACGCCCTGCCGGCGGCGTGGGCCGATGCGCTGGATCCCGGCGGTCGGCTGGGCTGGGTCGGGGTCAGCGAGTATGTCGGGCTGCCCTCGGCGGTGCCCGGGAGGCTCGTCGGGGTCTCGCTCTTCTCACTGGCGCACGGGCATCGGCTCGGCACGCGGAGCAAGGCGCTCGGGCTGCTGGCGATGCGGGCGACGAGCCACGTCGGCGTTGCGCAGTACCGCAACGCTGCGGTGCGGCTGCACCTGCACTTCGATGACCTCGAGGTGACGGCGGCGCGGGCCCCGGTGCACTCGCGTCCCGATGAGACCTTTGTCTATCGCTGCGGCGTGCCCGACCCCGGGCGGCTGCTCGCGATGGTCCGGGGGCATGGCATCGAGCGGCGCGAGCGAGCGCCGCGGCCGGTGACGCATCGTTTCGACCCGCGCATTGCGGAGTCGCTCGACCTGTTCCGGGAGCTGGCCCGTCACCATGTGGTGAGGCTCGTCGGCGCGGGCGAGGTCGTCGACGGGGCGCTGTCCGAGGTCCTTGTCCATGCCGAGCCTGCGGGTGAGGTCGTTGCCGGGGGGGCGGTCGCGCCGACGGGGCCCGGCCCGGCTCCAGGCGGGGTGCGGCAGGGCGCGGCGCGCGGCGACGATCCGGTCGAGCGCTGGCTGCTGGTCGGCGCCGGCTACTCTGCGGAGGCGCTGGGACGGCGGGCGGTGGCGCGTGGGGCGCAGGTGTGGGGCACGACGCGCCGCGCCTCCCGGGCCGGCGAACTCTCCGCGGCGGGCATCCTGCCAGTCCAGGTCGACTTTGCCGCGGATGCGACGCTTGCGGTGCTGCCTTCGCTCGAGGGCGCCAGGGTGCTTGTCTCCGTGCCGCCCGAGGCGGGGGCCTCGCCGCACCGGGCGCTCGAGCGTGCCCTCGAGTGGGCCGAGCAGGCCGGCGCCGGCGACCTGTACTACCTTTCGGCGACGAGCGTGTACGCAGAAGACGCCGGCGGCGAGGTCGACGACGACGCTCCGGTGCTCGGCCGGCCGGGCCGCGGCCGCCGCAGGGTCGAGGCGGAGGCGATCGTGCGCGAATTCGGGTCGCGACGCCGCGCGCGGACCTTCATTGTCAGGCTACCGGGCATCTACGGACCGGACCGCACGATGCTCCCCCGGCTGCGCGACGGCAGCTACCGGCTGGTCGGGGACGGGGCGATGTGGACGAACCGGATCCACGTCGATGACATCGCGGGCGTGATCGAATTCATCGACGGCAGCGGGCTGGACAGCCGGACGCTGCTTGCGTCGGACGGACGGCCTTTCAGGGTGCGGGAGCTGGTCGAGCGCTGCTGCGGGGAGCTCGGGTACGCGTTCCCGCCGAGCGTGGGAATCGACGAGGTCCCGGAGTCGACACGGGAGTTCTGGTTGGGGTCGAAGCGCTGCCGGCCGCGGGTGCTCGAGCGCCTCGGTTGGAAGCCGACCTGGCCAGACGCGATCGAGGCGCACGTGGCGATCGGGCGCGCGGGCGACGGCTGGACGCCGGGGTAGGCGCAGGGTAGGGTCGCGGCTCGCGCATGCACCGGAGGCCACGATGTCTGCACCGACGATTCCCGACCTCTTTGGAACGCCGAATGCGCCCGGGTCCCGGCGCCTGCTTCTGCTGGGTTCGGGAGAGCTCGGACGCGAGGTGGTCATCGAGGCGATGCGCCTTGGCATCGAGGTGATCGCCTGCGACCGTTACGGCGGAGCTCCGGCGATGCAGTTCGCGCATCGCTCGCACGTCTTCGACATGCTCGACCCTCGCGAGGTCCGCCGCGTCGTCGAGCTCGAGCGGCCCCACTACATCGTGCCCGAGATCGAGGCGATCGCGACCTCTGAGCTCGTGAAGCTCGAGGCGGAGGGCTGGAACGTCGTGCCGTCGGCGCGCGCGGCGTCACTGACGCTGGAGCGCGAGGGAATCCGTCGGCTAGCCGCAGAGACGCTCGGGCTGCCGACGAGCCCATACCGCTTTGCGTCGAGCTACGACGAGTTGGTCGAGGGTGCGGCGGCGGTGGGCTTTCCGTGTGTGATCAAGCCGGTGATGTCGAGCTCGGGCAAGGGGCAGAGCGTGGCGCGGAGCCACGAGGAGCTGTCCCGGAGCTGGGCCTACGCGCTCGAGGGAGCCCGGGCGAAGGTGACCCGGGTCATCGTCGAGGGCTTCGTGCGGTTCGACTACGAACTGACGATCCTGACCGTGCGTACGCGGTCGGAGGGCACGCTGTTCTGTGCGCCGATCGGTCACCGGCAGGAGCGGGGTGACTACCAGGAGTCGTGGCAGCCGCATCCCGTGACGCCCGCGGTGCTGTCGGAGTGCCACCGGATCGCCGGTGCGGTGACGGAGTCGCTCGGGGGCTTCGGGCTGTTCGGGGTCGAGGTGTTCGTCGAGGGCGACAAGGTCTACTTCAGCGAGGTCTCGCCGCGGCCCCACGACACGGGCATGGTGACGATCGCCACGCAGGAGATGAGCGAGTTCGAGCTCCATGTCCGGGCGGTACTGGGGCTCCCGATCGGCGGCATCCCACTGCGGGGGATCGGCGCGTCGTCGGTGGTGCTTGCCGAACGCGGCGGTGCCAACCCGCGGTTCGAGGGAGTCGCCGATGCGCTGGTGGACCCGACGGTCAAGGTCCGGCTCTTTGGCAAGCCGACGGCGCGCCCCTACAGGCGGATGGGCGTGGTGGCCTGCCTCGGCCACGACGTCGAGGCGGCCCGCAGCAAGGCCAACGCTGCGGCGGCACGGATCCGGGTGGTGGTCGATCCCGACGAAGGCGCGGTGTGACGCCGGCCGCCGACGGCGCGACGGGCTGGACGGTCGCGGAGGTTGCGTGGGTCCACGAGGGGCTGCTTCGGGTCTCGATCGAGCCGTCGGAGGGGCCCTTGGATCCGTGGCGTGCGGGTCAGTTCTTCATGCGGCACCTCGATGACCCCGCGGTGCGCCCACGGAGCTACAGCGTTGCGAGCCCACCGGGTGCGGCGCGGGTCGAGCTCGCGATCGCGGTGCACCGTTCTGGGGTGATGGGCTCCCACTGGGCGCGCGTGCGGCCAGGCGACTCGCAGCGGTGGTCGGGCCCGTACGGCCGTTTCGGGCTGCCTGCGGCGCTGCCGGCGCGGGTCGTCGTGGTCGCCACGGGCACCGGGATCGCGCCGTTCAGGTCGATGCTCGGGGACCTCGAGCGGGCCAGTGAGGCAGGGGTCGAGACCTGGGTGCTGCACGGCGCCCGGCGGCGCGATGAGCTGCTGTTTGCCGAGGAGTTCGAGGCGGCCGCGGCCCGGTCGGCGATCCGGTATCGGACGGCGACGTCGCGCGAGGCGGCTGGGCCGGGCCGCGTCGCGGGCAGGGTGCAGTCGCTGCTCGATGAGGTGGTCCCGGAGCCCGGGACGGACCTCTTCCTCTTGTGTGGAAACCCGGCGATGGTGGACGATGTCTGGGCGTCGCTGCGGACCGCCGGGTTCGCTCCGGCGCGGGTGCGGCGCGAGAAGTTCGAGACGGTGGACCGATGAGCGAGACCATGAAGGCGGACCGACCCACGCTCACGCTCGCGGAGCGCCTCGAACGCGGCCCGCTGGTCTTCGACGGTGCGATGGGGACAGAGCTGTACCGCCGCGGTCAGTTCATCAACCAGTCCTTCGAGAACGTGAACCTGTCGAACGGGGCGCTCGTCGAGACGATCCACCGGGAGTACGTGGCCGCCGGAGCGGAGGTGCTCGAGACGAACACCTTCGCGTCGAGCCGGCTCAAGCTTCGCAGGGCGGGGCTCGAGGAGCAGCACGACGCGCTGAACCGGGCGGCGGTCATGCTGGCCCGCGCGGCAGCCGGCGACCGCGCCTGGGTGGTCGGGGCGATGGGCCCGAGCGGCGAGCGCTGGTCCCGCGGCCCGGTGGCTGACTACGCGAGGGTCGCCGAGGTCTTTGCCGACCAGGCGAGGGTGCTGCTCGACGCGGGGGTCGATGGGCTCATGCTCGAGACGTTCTCGCACCTTGGCGAGCTGCTGGTGGCGCTGCGTGAGGTCAGGCCGCTGACGACCCTGCCGGTCTTCGCGCAGGTGGCCTTCTTGCGCCACGGCGCGACCGAGGACGGCGCCTCGCCCGAGGAGGTCGCAGCGAGCCTGGTGGCTGCGGGTGCCGACGTGATCGGGGCCAACTGCGCCGACGGTCCGTCTGAGGTGCACGCGATCGCCGAGCGGATGCTCGGCCACGGTCGGCCGGTCTCTGCGCTGCCGAACGCGGGCTACCCGAAGAAGGTCGACGGGCGCATGATCTACATGGCGACGCCGGAGTACTTCGGCGTCTACGCGCGGCGCTTCTTGAAGCTCGGGGTGCGGGTGATCGGAGGCTGCTGCGGCACGGCGCCGGAGCATATCCGGGCGATGTCGGGCGCGGCGCGGATGATGTCGGGAGGCGTGGCCGAGGCGAAGACCCCTGCGCAGCCACGGTCGAGCGAGGACGTGGCGCGTCGGGTCGAGCCTGTGCCCTTCGCTGAGCGTTCGGGCCTGGCCGCCCGGATCGCCTCGAGCGACGGCTTCGTGGTGTCGGTCGAGGTCAACCCTCCACAGGGCCTCGATGCGACGAAGTCGGTCGAGGCGGCGCGGATGCTGCAGGCGGCCGGCGTCGACGTGATCAACATCGCCGATGGTCCGCGCGCATCGGTGAGGATGGCAAACTGGGCGCTCGCGCTCGAGGTTCGCCGCCAGCTCGGCATGGAGGCGATCGTCCATGTCTGCATGCGTGACCGGAACCTCCTGGGCCTGCAGTCCGACCTGCTCGCCTTCCACGCGCTCGGGCTGCACAACCTGGTCATCGTGACCGGCGACCCGCCCAAGATGGGTGAGTACCCGAACGCCACGGCGGTCTTCGACCTCGACTCGATCGGCTGCATCCAGATGACGTCGGACTTCAATGCGGGTGTGGATCCGGCGGGCAGGGCGCTCGGGGCGCAGACGCGGTTTGCGATCGCCTGTGGGGTCGAGCCTGCGTCGCTGGACTACGACCGAGAACTCCGGCGGCTCGAGCAGAAGGTCGCTGCGGGGGCCTCGTTCATCATGACGCAGCCGGTGTATGACCCGGAGCTGCTGCACCGGTTCCTCGATGACATCCGCGGCTTCGAGGTGCCGGTGCTGGTGGGGCTGATGCCGCTTGCGAGCTACCGCAACGCGGAGTTCATCCACAACGAGGTGCCCGGCATGCAGATCCCGGCGTCAATCCGGGAGCGCATGCGGCGGTTCGACAAGGGTCCGGAGGCGAGGGCCGAGGGAGTGCGCATCGCGCAGGAGGCGCTGCTGGCGGTGCGGGACCGTGTCCGCGGCGCCTAA
>JBILLP010000508.1:0-3007 GCA_044376025.1 Bradymonadia bacterium | reverse complement strand
CGCCCACGTCGCCTGGGGGATGCCCTGCTCGTTGACGTAGGTGCCGTCGTGCTCTGCGTGCGTGGTCGATGGCAAGAAGACGTCGGCCGCAGCCTCGAGGTCGAGCCCGTGCGGTCCCTGGAGCACAAAGAGGTCGAGCTTCTCGAGCGCGGCCACGAAGCGACGACGCCCCTCGGCGTCGAAGGGAAGCTCCGCGCGCATCATGTAGAGCGTGCGGATGCGGCCGGCCTCTAGGTCGTCAAGCAGCCGGTAGGCGGTCTGCTTCTCGACGTCATCACCGAAGGCAAGGCGCGCCCCGGCCCGGTTGGGGTTCTTGTCGGCACGGATCAGGAACGCGTCGGAGTCACCGTCACCCTTGCCGGAGAGGTAGACGGTCGCGCCGCCCAGCACGCGCTCGGCGAACTCACGGGCGGCGACGAGTGCCTCGGTAGAAGCCTGCATCGAGGCCACGAAGGCAACGCCACCCGATGCGGTCGCGTCCTTGAGCCTCGACGCCGCCGACCGGGCGGCACGCGGCCACTGCAGACCGCGCTCGCCGTCGATCGCGATCTCGAGCGACCGACCGAGGTTGACCTCGCGGTACGAGAGCCTCCCGGCGTCACACATCCAGTACTCGTTCACCTCGGGGTTGAAGCGCGGCCGGTACCGCTTCAGCTCGCCCTGGAAGTGCTCGAGGTGAACGTTGCACCCTCGGCTGCAGCCGGTGCAGATGGAGTCGGTGCTCGCCAGCAGCCACACGCGCGTCTTGAACCTGAAGTCGCGGGTCGTCAGCGCCCCGACCGGGCAGATGTCGGTGACACACATCGAGTAGGGATTGTCGAGCTCCCTTCCCGGGAAGGTCCTGATCTCGGAGTGGTCCCCGCGCTGCACGGTCGTGAGCTCCGACGTGCCGGTGACCTCGTCGCAGAAGCGGACACACCGCGTGCAGAGGATGCAGCGCTCCCCGTCGTAGACCACGTGGGGGCCGAGCACATGCGCCTTCGCCTTGCCGACCTTCTGGGTTCGCACCCGCGACGGCTTGGCATCGTAGGACATGTAATAGTCCTGCAGCTTGCACTCACCGGCCTGGTCGCAGATCGGGCAGTCCACCGGATGGTTCACGAGAATGAACTCCATCACAGCCTTGCGCGCGGCCTTCACCTTGGCGCTCTCGGTGTGGACCACCATGCCGTCGGTGCACTTGAGGTAGCACGAGGGCTCGAGCTTTCGCGCCTTCTCGACCTCGACGAGGCACATGCGGCAGTTCGCCGGTGCCGACATCGCGGGGTGATAGCAGAAGTGGGGGATGCTGACCCCCGCGAGCGCCGCGGCGCGGATGATCGGCGTCCCCTTGGGAACCGTGACTTGCTTGCCGTTGATGGTGACGGTGGGCATCGTGCGTCCCGCTCAGCGGTCGATTTCGCCGCCGATCATGTTGATCGTGTCGAAGGTGGGGATGATGTCGGAGACCATGCCGCCCTCAATCATGCGGTCGATGCCGCCCATGAGGTAGAAGCAGGGCGGGCGGACGCGGAGCTTCCACGGCTTGCCGGTGCCGTTGGACACGATGTAGAAGCCGAGCTCTCCGTTGGCGGCCTCCGTGTAGCTGTACACCTCGCCGGCCGGCACCTGGATGCCTTCGAAGATCAACTTGAAGTGGTTGATCATGCCCTCGATCGAGTTGTACACCTGCTCCTTCGGCGGCAGCACGATGTGGGGCGCATCGACCGAGATCGGGCCGGCGGGCAGGTCGCGAAGGCACTGGTTGATGATGCGGATCGACTGCTGAACCTCGTGGAACCGCACGAGGTATCGGTCGTAGTTGTCGCCGGTGCTGCCGACCGGGACATCGAACTCGACCCGGTCATAGGCGAAGTAGGGGCTGTCCTTGCGGACATCGTAGGTCGCTCCGGTCGAGCGCAGCACAGGCCCGGTGAACCCAAGCGAAATCGCCTCCTCGCGCCCGATGACGCCCGTGTTCATCATGCGGTCCATGAAGACACGGTTCTTGGTCGAGAGCTGGTCGAGCTTGCGGATGACGTCCCAGAGCCGTGGCTCGGTGGCCTTCCAACGCGCCTCGAAGTCGGGCGTGAGGTCGTCCTTGAGGCCGCCGATGCGGGCGAACGAGACGGTCAACCGGGCGCCGGTGACCTCCTCGATCAGGTCCCACAAGAAGTCACGCGCCTCGACCGCATACAAGAAGGCGCTCATCGCACCGAGCTCGAGCGCGCCCGCCCCGAGGCAGGTGAAGTGGTCCGCCAGACGGGCGATCTCCCCGAGGATGGTGCGGATGTAGTTGCAGCGGTCGGTCGCGGTGATGCCGAGCAGTCGCTCCACCGCGAGCGCGTAGCCGAAGTTGTTGAGCAGCGGCGAGCAGTAGTTCAGGCGATCGGTGTAGGGGAAGACCTGCGTCCAGGTGGCGTTCTCGCACTGCTTCTCGAAGCCGCGGTGCAGGTAGCCGATCTCGGGGTCACACTTGATGACCGTCTCGCCGTCGAGGGTCAGGACCATGCGGACGGTGCCGTGCATCGCCGGATGGCTCGGGCCCATGTTCAGGACCATGACGTCTTCGTGCACGCCAGCCCCGGGCGTCTCGTCGAGTGCGTCCTGGAGGGCGGCGTTGAGCCGGGGCGAGCCTAGTGCGGGTGCGGTCATGCGGGGCGGGGTAGGTTCAGGGCTTGGGCTGGTGCGCCGCAAACAGCGTGCGGTACTCTTCGACCGCGTCCCGCTCCTTGCGGCGCAGGTCCATGCGGGGCTGCGAGCGCTGCATCGGGTAGTCCTTGCGGAGCGGGTGTCCGTCGAACTCCTCGTACATCAGGATTCGCCTCAGGTCGGGATGCCCCTCGAACCGGATGCCGTACATGTCGAAGACCTCACGCTCGCCCCAGCTTGCCGAGCGCCAGATGGCGGCCACCGAGGGGCAGACCGGGGCGTCACCGTCGACCGGCACGCGGAGCCGCAGGCGGTGCTTCAGCGTCGTGGAGTAGAGCTGGAGCACGACCTCGAAGCGCGGGCGCCGGTTGAGGTA
>JBILLP010000306.1:0-4829 GCA_044376025.1 Bradymonadia bacterium | reverse complement strand
CAGTCGAAGCAGTCCGCTGCACCCCAGCCCCAGTAGTAGTTGTAGCTGGCCGGGATCTCGTCGGTCGTCAGCGCGCCGCGCTCGACCGGGTTCGCCGGGTCGGTCATGTCGATCGAGGTGATGGTGGTGCTGTACACGAAGGGCCAGCTCCCGGTCTCGAGCGGCACCTGGGAGACGACCGCGAGCTGGTTGCCGACCTTCTCGAGCGTCGCGCCCGAGGGCACATCGAGGCTCGCGACCGGCTCGCCGGTATCGACGCTGCCGGCGAGCGGGACCACCTCGATGCGTGCGTCGGGACGCACGCCGCGCGTCGAGTACCAGGAGTAGTCGGCGGCGTTGTCGACGAGCCGCACGGCGTAGTCGCCGAAGGTGGCGACATCGACGTAGTTCGGCGCCAGCACGACCTTGCCGAGCTCCGACGGCGCGTCGGGGTCGGAGGTGTTGTAGAAGCTCAGCTCCGCCTCACCGAGGTTTCCGGTGGTGCCCTCGCCGGCCAAGAAGGAGCGGCGCGCGGGATTCTCGAGGGTCATCTTTCCGCGGCGGGTGAGCGTTCCCTCCGAGAAGGTGAAGATCTGCACGGCCGACTGGTAGTTCGAGTAGGTGCTGTCCCAGCCGGAGTAGGGCAGCAGCACGAGGCCGGTCTCGGTGACACCGCCGGGCCCGGGCACGCTCACGACGTCCTCGAGCACCGAGAAGGCGCGGTCGTCCCACGTCGCCTCGGACCAGGAGTTGTCGGCGGCGACCTCGTCACGGTCGATCAGCGGCGACGGATTCGTCAGGTCGGTGACGTCGTAGAGGCTGACCGCCATCGTCGTGCCGCCCTGGTCGTTCTGGCCAATCCCGATCAGGCGCTGGTCGTCGAACACGGGCTTGAAGTAGTTGTTCCAGCCCGAGACGATGAACTCGCTGTGCTCGATGGCGTCGCCCTCGTCGGTGATCTCGAAGGCGTGAAAGGGGTCCTGCCTCAGGTAGGTCACGAAGAAGGCCTTGTTGCCCCTGAAGAGCGTGGCGAAGAGCTGCTGCCCGTCGCCGAACGTCTCGTCGTCGATGGGCACGAGGTTTCCGAGGTCAGCAGCATTCCACGTCTGGACATGGTTGGTGTTGTCACCGCCCCATGTGCGACCTGACACGACCCGCAACACGCCGTTGTACAGGTCCATGTTGAACTTGTTCCACACCTGGCCGGCAACCTGGACGTCGTCGCCCTCGACCATGGTGCCGTTGGGGTCTGAGATATCGACCACTGACACCGTGCTCTGCGGCGTGGAGTCGTTCCACGAATAGCGCGACACGAGCAGCGCCTCGGTGGTGGCCTGCAACGCCGCGACGTACCCGCCGAGGTCGATCTGGGTGCGGTAGGCGATGTCGCCGGCCGAGACGTCGAAACTCTTGAGGATCGTGCGCGTCTGCCACGACGAGGTGCCGTCGGCGTTGTCGAAGTCACCGTACTCTGCCGCCGCCACGTAGAGCGCCTCCGCGCCGCCACCGCGGGTCAGTCGGCTCGTCTGGATGTAGCCGGGGACGAAGGCCTGTCCGGTGATGGTGGGAGCCTCGGGATTCGAGATATCGATGGCGAGCACGAGGCCACCCTCACGGGTGTCGAATCGCACATCGCTCCGGGTCCCGTAGTAGCCGCGCCAGTTGTTCAGCAGCACGTAGGCCCGGTTGTCGACGACGTACATCTCGACCGGGCTGCCGCTCACAGGGACGCGCGAAATCACACGGGGATTTGCGACGTCAGAGAAGTCGATGACCTGGAACCCGCGGTAGTAGTTGAGGTTCAGGATCGTCGAACCCTGCAGGACGCGGTAGATGTCGCCCTCCTCGACGGTGCGCTCCTCTCCCCCGCCGTTGTCGGCCTCGGGCGCCCCGTTTCCGGCATCGAGTTCTCCGCGGTCAGACGACTGCTGGCCCGCACTGGCGGCGGCGGAGACGAACGCCGAGGGCTTGTCGGTGAGGTCGTCACCCTGGCCCTTGTCGCCCTCCTCGGCGCAGGCGCCGAGCGCGAGCGTCGCGAGCGCGAAGAGCAGGGGGGTGCCGCGGCGCCAAGGCCGTGCGGGGGAGTGGCTGGGCATGCTGAAGGGTCTCATGGTTTCCTCTCGGGACTGGGCCGACCGCCCTTGATGACGCCACCTATGCAGCAAGCTTCGTGCCAGCCTGCCGCACGGTGGGATCCGGGATGGTTCGACAGGCGTCGTTCCATGGCGTTGCCGCCCCATGGCGCAGGCAGACCGAGGGGCCGACGAGGGGCCCGAGACGCCACCCGTTCAGCTTTCTGAGGTTGCGGGTGCCGGTTCGAGCCCGGGTCGCCTCAGATTCTCAGCCGGCGGCGCACCAGCTCACTCACGGCCACGAAGACCAGCGCCAGTACCGCCTGGCTCGCGCCCACGGGCAGCTCCCACATGAAGGCTGCGACGTAGCCGCCAAACCCCGCCGCCGCACCGATTGACGCTGCCAGCAGGAGCGCCGCCCGGAGGTTCGTCGTCACGCGCGCCGCGGCGATGGCCGGCAGCGTCGAGAAGGCAAAGACCGGCAGCGCGCCGATGGTCCGCGTCGACACCGAGATCGCCAGCGCGAGCGTCACCAGCAGGGTGGCCTCGAGCCCCGCCACCGGGATGCCGCGCGCGCGGGCACCATCGGCGTCGAAGCTGGCGGCCAGGAATCCGCGCACCAGCCACACGTGCAGCGCCGCGATCAGGCCGGACACCGCGACCAGGCTACGAAAGTCCTCTGGAAGCACCGCGACCGCCGACCCGAACAGGATCGACTCGACGTCGTGGGCATCGAGCGTGACCTGCGAGCCGATCAGGATCGCCCCGGCAGCCCCGAGCAGGTAGAGGATGCCGAGCCGTTGATCGCGAGACAGCCGCTGGCGGTCGTCGTCGCGCAGCGCCGCAGCGCCAAGCAGCGACAGGATCAGGGCCCAGGCCGTCGGGGCCCCGAGCAACGGGGGAAGCCCCATCGAGGCGGTCGCCAGCCCGGCCGCCATCACGCCGAGCCCCGCCGCCTGCGTCATCGCCGCCGACAAGAACACAAGCCGCCTCAGCGCGATGTAGATGCCCAGGAAGCCGAGCGTTGCGCCCGCGACCGCCCCAGAGAGCGCCGGATCGCGGAAGAGCTCCCACGCCTCGAAGAAGCTGGACAATGAGTTCGCCATGGTCAGCACCCGTGATCGTGCGGCGGCGTGTCTTCGCACGCGGAGTGATCACCATGGAGGCCGTGTTCGGTGCTGATCCCGTACAGGCGGCGAAACGCGGAGCCTGCGACGACGGTGTCGAATGACCCCTGTTCGACCACGCGGTCATCCTTGTCGACGAGCAGCACGCGCGTCGAGTGGCAGGACGCGACGTGGAGCGCGTGGGTGATGAGGATGACGGCGACATCGCCACTGCGGCGCAGCTCCTCGACGACCGAGAGGACATTCTCCTCGGCGACGCGGTCGAGTGCGCTCGTCGGCTCGTCGAGCAGGAGCACCGATGGTCGGTTCACCAGCGCCCGGGCGAGCGCGGCCCGCTGGCGCTGCCCCTCGGAGAGCCGCGACACCTGGACATCGAGGATGTCGGTGACCTGCGCGCGCCGGATTGCAGACTCGACATCGGGCCGCCGCGCCCGCGCGCCCCATGGCGCCAGGAACGAACGGCCCTCATCGGCCGCCATGGCAATCCAGTCGCGCGTGCGAAGCGGGGCGTCGGCGAAGAATTCCGCGCGCTGAGGCACGTAGCCGATGCGAACGCCCGGCTCGCGCTCGATGCGGCCCGACACCGGCAGAAGCAGGCCCAGGATGGTGCGGAGCAGCGTCGACTTGCCCGCGCCGTTGCGGCCGAGCACGGCAAGGGCGTCTCCGCGTTCGAGGTCGAGCCTGATGGGGGGCAGGATCGCGCGGCCAAGATAGCCGGGACAGAGGTCGATGAGCTGGATCAGCGGCATGCTCCCTCGAGACACGAGGTTCCCGGCGCGCAGGTACGAAAACAGGCGCCGCAGTGGAGGTCTGAGAGTAGGTCGAAATCCTCGTCGATGCTCCCGTCGCAGTCGTCGTCGCTCCCGTTGCAGCGCTCGGGTTGATTGGGGCCGACGGCGGGGTCGAGGTCGTCGCAGTCGAGCCCGTTGGGCGCCCAGTCAAACCCTGCGTCGGTGTCCGGGAGCATGCAGGCGTGCACGCCGCCTCCGGGGATGAAGTGGAAGGGTGACGGGCGGGAGAGGCCGGTGGGCGCGGCACCGGTCGCGGCGACGAGTGGGCCGTCGATGCAGACGAACGGGGGCTCGCAGTCGGCGTTCGCCGAGCAGGGCGCGCCCTGCAGCACACAGACGCCGGTATCGAGCGGAAGCATGGAGCAGAACCCGTAGAGCCCAGCACGGTTGTAGCAGCCCTGCTGTTCGAGGTCGCACTTGACCCTGAGGTCGATGGCCGGCGGCGCGCACCCGCCAACGGCCTCGAGCTGTCGCCCCATGCCCCATCCGTCGCGATCGACGTCGAGCCACCAGCCGAGTGGCGCTGTGCGTGCGTCGACGCAGCGGACGAGGTCGGGACCGTCGCAGGCGAGCCTCCCGGAGTCGCAGGCTCCGCATGGCGACCCGGGTGCGCCGGTCAGCGGTGCCGTGCCGCCGCAGGGGTTCGACGAGGCGGGCGCGCAGGCAACGCTGTCCGGTCCGTCGCACACGAGGGTGCCGCCCGGGCATGCGCCCCCGGGCTGCTCTGCCAAGGGGCCGCAGCCACCGCAGGGGTTCATGGCGGTGGCGCCCTCGCAACGGGTTGCGCTCGAGGCGATGCAGAGGGTCCGGCCGTCGCCGCACGCTCCGCAGGATTCTCCCGGGGGCTGCGCGAGCGGGGC
>JBILLP010000316.1:0-4711 GCA_044376025.1 Bradymonadia bacterium | reverse complement strand
CCCGGCCGGCGCACAGGCAGTGCGGTCGGTGCCGGCGCAGGCGACCACGCCGGAGCCGTCGCAGGCCTCGCCGATCGGCGCCGGCAGTGCGCGGCAGCCTCCGCAGGCGTTCCAGCGCACGGGCGGGCAGACAAATCCGTCGGCACCGTCGCAGCTCCAGCGTGTGTCGCACGCTCCGCACACCTCACCGATCTCGACCGGGAGCGGCGTGCAGCCGCCGCACGCGTTCTGCCCGGCGTCGGCGTTCGCGCACCTGACGCGCTCGCGGCCCGAGCAGGTCCAGGTGCCGGCACCGCAGGAGCCGCAGGGGCCCCCGGGCTCGGCCTCGAGCGGGGTCTCTCCGCCGCAGGCGTTTCGATCGAGCCGCTGGCAGGCGAGCGCGTCGGGGCCGTCGCAGCCCAGCAGGCCCTCGCCGGAGCCGTCCACGAGGCAGGGGTCACCCGGGCGCGCGGCCAGGTCTGCGCATCCGCCGCACAGGTTGGCTCCCGGGTCGCCGATGCACACGGTCGTCGTGCCGCCGGCCGCGCACGCGAGGCGCCCGAGGCCACAGTCGCCGCATGGGGTCCCGGGCTCCCCGGGCAGCGGGGTGCAGCGACCGCAGGCGTTGGGGGTCGAGGCACCCTCGCACCGGAGGCGGTTGAGGCCATCGCAGACGAGCGCGCCGTCGGTGCAGTCGCCGCAGGCATCACCCGGCCGCGCCACCCCTCCGTCGAACCGGAGCGCCACATGCCCCCCGCACGCGTTGGTGGCGCTCGTGTCGGCGCACCAGGGCTCGCAGTCGAGGCTGCAGTCGGCGAGGCCCGGCTCGACCGGGTCGCAGGAACCCAGGCAGCCGCCATAGTTCCGGGCGGTCCCGTCGGCGCAGTCGCACGTGCAGTCGAAGCAGGTCCGCGCGGCGTCGGCACAGTCGCCCGAGCCATCGGGGAGCGGCCGCTGCGTGTCGATCGAGGTGTCCCACGGCTCCGCATCGGCGGCGGGGGGCGTGTCCGTGCTCCCGTGGCAGCCTGCAAGCGCCACGACCAGGCCCGCACGCAGCAGCGCCAGGCCTGCACGGCCTGCGTCGAGGAGCCGCTCAGTCATGCCGCACCCCGATGGCAGCCCGCATGTTGGTCAGCACCGGGAACTCCGCGTCGACGCAGGGGGCGCCCGCGGAGTCCGGACATAGCGCCGCGAGATCGAGCTGCTCGAACCAGCGCTCCGCGGCAAGGAGGACCTCGACGCGCCGCGGCTGACCGGGGCGCACCACCAGGGGCGGTGAGAGGGGGCGCCGCGCCTCTGCGGCGAGGCTGCTGCTGATCTCGAAGGGCCTCGCCTCATCACCGGACCTTAGGCGGCCCCTGATGCGCAGTGACCGGCCGACCATGTCCGAACCTGACGGCAGCCCCGGCGCGTCGGCATCGGCGGCAGAGGTCGCATACACCACCTCGCAGTAGGAGCCGGCCGGTGGCGTCATCGAGGCGAAGCGGTGGGGCGCGGCATCGGTCGCGACGTCGCGGACATAGGGAGCGCCGCCGGCGCGGGTCGGGGTCGAGATGACGTGGGCCTCCGCCGGCGACCAGAGCCAGCGGCGCGGGTCAAGCCAGGCGGTGGCTGAATCGCAGGCGACCAGCTCGACCGATGCGGTGACCTGCCACGCCTGTTCGACCTCGATGCGGCTGTCACCCAGGGCCGCGAGCCCCGAGCCTTCGCTGCCAATCGCCGGTGCGGAGACCCAGATCTCGACCAGCCCCGACCCCTCGAGACCGGCGTCTGCGCCAGGCTCGCCACCACACCGGGGCAGGGCGGCGAGCCCGAGCATCGAGACACCCGCCGCAGTCGAGGGCAGGAGGGCGCGCACGCTCCGTCGCCGGCTGCTCACGGGGCGCCACCCGAGCCTTCGGGCTCGGCGAAGGGATCCGAGAAGGCCGGGTTCGTCAAGAAGGAGGGGTCGGTCAGCGACTCGAGAAAGGCGATCAGGTCGCGTTTCTCGTCGTCGGTGGCGAGAAATCCCCTGACAAATCCATCCTTGTAGGGGTTGAGGTACCCCGCGCCGGCGTTGGGGCCATCGACAATGATCCTCCCACCGCGTGCGTAGTGGTCGATGACCTCCTCGAGCGTGGCGATCGAGCCGTCGTGCATGTAGGGCGCGCTGACGGCAATATTGCGAAGCGTCGGTGACTTGAACCGCCCCATGTCCTGGGCCGCAAAGGTCGACTCGAAGACGCCGCGGTTCGGCTCAGGGTAGGCACCGCTGCCGTCGATGTTGTAGAGGCCGGTGTTGTGAAACTGCGGAGTCGCCTCGACCGCGGTCGCGTGGGTGGTCGAGTCCGAGAAATTGAATCCGCCGTGACAGTGGAAGCACTCGAAACGCTCCGAGAAGAAGAGCGCATGTCCCCGCTTCGCCGCCTCGGGAATCGCCGCCTCGTCTCCGCGGGACCAGCGATCGAACGGCGCGTTGTGTGAGATCAGGGTGCGCTGGAACGCCGCGATTGCCCGGTAGAGGTTCAGCAGCGAGACCGGCTCTGGATCACCCTCGAAGGCGCGCGCGAACCGGGCCGCGAGATCGGCATCTGCCGCGAGTCGTTCGACCAGCTCATGCTCGCGGCCGGCCATGCCGAGCTCAACCGGGTGCTGCGAGAAGAGAGGGCCCTTGACCTGGTCCTCGAGCCTGAAGAGCGCCGGATTGGCCCACGTGAGCCGCTGGGCGTAGGCGACGTTGGTGAGGCCCATGGAGTTCCGTGGGTGGGACTCACCGGTCGACCCGAGCCCGAGGGGCCGGCCGTCTGAGAAGCCGAGCGCCTGGACATGGCAACTGCCGCAGGACTGGGTCTGGTTCGCGGAGAGCCGGGTGTCGTAGAAGAGACGGCGCCCGAGCTCGACCTTCTCGGCGCTCATCGGGTTGTCGGCAGGGACCTCCGGGATCGGAAAGTCCCGTGGGAGGTTCCACTGCCAGCCAGCGTCACCAGCGGGCTCGTCGGCGCAGCCCACAAGCGCCAGCCCGGCGACAGCGGCCAGCCACCTGCGCCGCGCGCCGGGCTCAGCGAAGCGAGAAGGCATCCTGTCCTGCCGTGGGGAGCCCCGTTGTCGTGTCGATCCCGATGTGGCCCATCACCGCCGTGCAGTCGGCGTCGAGCGCATCGGAGGCGCAGCCGATGCTCGAGCCCGTTCCGGTGGCGAGGTTTGCGTCGGCGAGCAGTGCCGCGAGGTCGAGCGTGATCGTTGACGTGGCCGGCGTGAAGCCGTCGAGCTCGACCCGCGCGCGGTTCGGGCGCAGGCACGACGAGATCTCGTTGCCAGAGGCCTCGCACCCGGTGCTCCCGACATGGACCTCGAAGCGACCGCGTGGCGTCTGCCCCTCGACCTTGGTGAACAGGTACCCCGACCAGCGTCCCCACGACAGGTTGCTCGTGTCGAGGGGCGGCAGCGCCTGCGCCGGCTCCTGGTGGTTGATCGAGAAGGGCACGCCGAGCGTGAATCCGAGCACAAAGGGCGGATTGCCCGCCGGCGCGGCGTCACTCTCGACCGAGACACGGCTCCGGGTCCCGGGCGTCCCGGCCGTGCAGCGGCCGGTCCCGTCCTCGAGATCGACCAGCGCGACGCCCTGTGTCTGCCAGCCCTCGACCTCGACGATGCGGAGCGGTGTCTCGATGCCGTCCGACGACCTGAGCGTTGGCTCAGAGACGAAGAACCTCAGGTCGATGGGTTCCCACGAGGAGTCGGTCGCGCCGAGCCCCATGTATGTCCGGCCGCAAGCGAAGGGCTCCGGGCCGACGACGGCCCCAAAGGCAAGATCGAGTGAGAAGGGTGCGGGGCCGTCCTCTCCGGCCCCGTCGTCACAGCCTTGCAGGAGCGCCGCAACCGCGAGCCACGACAGCAGCGCGGAGCGCCCCGACGTCGGTACCTGCCTGCGATCGCGGTTCGGCGCCATGGCGTCACGCTCCGTCGGTGGCGTCATCGCACTTGTCGCACACGCCACGCAGCAGCACCTCTGCCACGCGCCCGGGCGCACCCGCTGCCGCCGCCGTCGAGAAGGTCACGGGCATCTCGGGCAGGCAGCTCACCTCGCCGCAGTCGACGCACACGTAGTGCGGGTGGCGCGGGGCGCTGCCGCCGCCGTCGGGGATGAGCTCGAACCGCCAGACATGGTCTCCGAGGTCGGTCCGGGTCACGATGCCCGCGTCGGCGAGCGCCATCAGGTTCCGGTACACGGTGGCCCGGTCGAGACCGTCCTCGGCGACGGAGTCACACACCTCGCCATGGGTGCGTGGACCCGGCACGCCGTGAAGCGCACGCAGCACGCGCAGGCGGGCCGTTGTGCCACGCAGCCCCGCGGTACGGAGGCGCTCGCGAAGGGACTCGATCACGGGCGCCGTCATCGGGTCGCCCCGCGGGAGAGCCCTTTCGGCGATGAGCGGGCGGTGCTGGGTTCCATGTGGCCGGTCATGGTGACACCGTCGGGACGTTGACGATCACGAGCCGAGTCGCAACGAGCGACGCCGGACCGATCACGAACGATGCCCTGCCGGCCGGGAGCTCAAAGACGTAGCCGACCGCAATCGGGTACTCGCAGCCGGTGACGGGCGCCGACCTCGACTGGTAGTCGATCTGCGCCCCGGCCTCATCGAACGCCGTGACCTGAACGTCAGCCGTTGACGCGACGAGGTATCGCCCGGGCGAGGCGACCGCAAAATCCACCTGGCCGGCGAAGGTCCCGGTCGGGCTGCCGGCCGGG
>JBILLP010000081.1:0-9553 GCA_044376025.1 Bradymonadia bacterium | reverse complement strand
TGCAGTTCATGAACCAGTTCAGGTCGAACCCGTCGGCGGTCTCCGAGCGCGTGTTCATGAGCTGCGGGACGTATGAGTCGCTGATCTACGAGAACCGCTCGATCGTGCCCGTACTGGAGAGCACCGGGATGGACGTGCGGTTCAGGGAGGCCCGTGACGGCCATAACTGGGAAAACTGGCGCGATCGGCTACGGGAGGGACTGTCGTGGCTCTTTCCGGGCCCTTTCCTGATGATGTACGACTGACTTGACGTGACGGGTCCGCGCGGACCGAGGAGCGACGCATGAGTGAGAAGGCAGGCAAGCCCCCGCGCGGTCGCGCGACCGAGTCGAGCTCGAAGGCGACCACGCCGGCCCGTGGCCGCGCGCAGCGACGCGCAGCGGTGCCGGCAAGGCGCCGCATCGGGCTGTCGCTCGGCGCCGACATCTGCTGGCCGATCTGCTACGAGCAGATCATGCGGCAGCTCGCACTCGAAATCCCGTACGGAGACGAGCTCGTCGGTGTGGATGTCGAGCGCGTGTCGATCGAGCCGTTCAACCTCGGGCAGGGTTGCCGCTACGACATGGTCCTCGACCGGTTGACACACTGGTACCACACGAGCCGTGAGTGGATCAAGAAGGCCGTCATCATGGACGGCCTCTATGTGCTCAACAATCCCTGGTCGGTCCAGGCGATGGAGAAGCACACATCCTATGCGGCGATGATGCACCTCGGCATGCCGATCCCCGAGACGTGGATGCTGCCCCCGAAGTCCTACGATCAGCTCCCCGACCTGCGACCCACGCTCCGCGCCTACGCGAAGCTCTTCGATCTCGGCGAAATCGGCGCGCAGATCGGCTACCCGATGTTCATGAAGCCCTACGACGGCGGCGGCTGGAAGGGCGTCAGCCGCATCGGGAATGAGGCCGAGCTGCGCGCGCGGTATGAGGAGTCCGGGCGGTCCGTGATGCACCTGCAGAAGGCCGTGCACCCCTACGATTCCTTCGTGCGGTGCATCGGGCTCGGGCCCCAGACGACGCTCGTACGGTACAATCCCGATGCGCCGCTCCATGACCGGTACACGATGGACCGCAACTTCGTGCCCGACGAGCAGGCGCAGATCCTCCGCGAGACCACGCTGACCATCAACGCCTTCTTCGGGTGGGATTTCAATTCCTGCGAGTCGCTGCGAAAGGATGGAACCTGGCACCCGATCGATTTTGCCAATCCCTGCCCCGATTCGCAGGTCACCTCGCTGCACTACCACTTTCCGTGGCTCGTGATGGCCAACCTCCGCTGGTCGATCTTCTGCGCCGTGACGCGCCGACGCATGCGCCGGACCCTTGACTGGGAGCCCTTCTACGAGGTCGCGGCCATCGCCGACATGCCCTACCGGGAGAAGCTGCGCCGGTATGCCGCCATTGCGGAGCAGCGTTTCGAGAAGGACCGCTTCGACGAGTTCTGCGACAAGCACCTCGGTCACCTCGACGCCGTGGCATGGGAGTTCTTCGGCACGGCAACCGCCCGGGATGCGGTGCGGCAGAAGGTCATGGCGCTCTACCCGGCCCACGAGGTCGAGACCTTCACTGAGCTCTTCTGGCAGCGCATCCAGGCATGGCGCGCCGATCAATCGCTCGCGGCGAGGAAGGGATGACCGACACGCTCCACAAGACCGTGTCGCGCTGGCACAGCGACCGACTGCAGCGCGAGGTCGCCGTCGTGCGCTGGGGTACCTTCGGGCAGCCCGTGCTGCTGTTCCCCACCGCGGGTGGTGACGCGGAGGAGGTCGAGCGCATGCTCCTGATCGAGGCGCTGCGCCCCCTGATCGAGGCGGAGAGGATCAAGGTCTACTCCTGCGACTCGGTCGCTGGGCGAGCGCTCCTGGCGCGCGAGTCGGGTCCGCGCCACCAGATGTGGCTCCAGAACCAGTTCCAGCAGTTTGTTCGACACGAGGTCGTGCCCGCGATCCGTACGGACTGCCGCTCCCCGGGCATCGAGGTCTGGGCGAGCGGGGCCTCGATCGGGGCCTTTCACGCCGCTGCGGTCGTGTGCCGCTTTCCCGATGTGTTCGCCCGGGCGATCGCCATGAGCGGCACCTACGACCTCCGCCGGTTCTTTGCCTGCGGCCCCGGCGAGTTCTCTGACGACTTCTTCGTCTCCTCGCCGCTCCACTTCGTCCCGATCCTCGGCGGACACCACCTCGATGTGCTCCGCACACGTTTCGTGCTGCTGCTCTCGGGCGAGGGACGGGCTGAGGATATCTCGGAGTCATGGGCGCTCGCCCACGTGCTCGGCAGACAGGGAATTCCCAACCGCGTCAACTCATGGGGCCGAGCGTGGCACCACGACTGGCCAACCTGGCGTGCGATGCTGCCGCAGGTCCTCACCGAATGGACCCAGACCACATGAGGTCACCATGACGACCCGCGCCCACAAGAAGCTCCAGGCAACCGATGCAGAGAGACATCGGGAGTTCATGCACGCGCTGCTCGCCGATCTGCGCGCCCTCGAACGAATGCTTGCCGAAGGGCGCTTCGAGTCGGGGGTGCGGCGCATCGGGGCCGAGCAGGAGATGTTCATCGTCGACCGTGCCTGGGCCCCCACCCGGGGCGTGCTCCCGCTGCTCGAGCGGCTTGATGACCCGCACTTCACCACCGAACTCGGGCAGTTCCAGATCGAGGCGAACTGCGACCCGCAGCTGCTCGCGGGCAACGGACTGTCCGCCTTGCACGCGCAGCTCGACCTGCTCGTCGACAACGCCCGCAGGGCGGCGTCAGACCTCGACATGCACGTCGTGCTGATGGGCATCCTCCCGACGATGCGCAAATCCGACCTCGGGCTCGACAACATGGTCCCGAGCGAGCGCTACATGACGCTCAACAAGATCATCACCGACCTCCGTGGCGGAAAGTTCAGCCTCTCGATCAAGGGGCTCGATGAGCTGATCATCGATCACGACTCGGTCATGCTCGAGGCCTGCAACTCGAGCTTCCAGGTGCACCTGCAGGTCGGCCCCGAGGAGTTTCCGCGGATGTACAACATCGCGCAGGTCCTCGCCGGGCCGCTCATGTCGCTCTCTGCCAACTCGCCGATCGCCTTCGGTCGTCGCCTGTGGGCGGAGACGCGCATCGCGCTCTTTCGACAGGCAGTCGACACGCGCAGCCATACCAACCAGTTTCGCGAGACCGAGGCGCGCGTCTCGTTCGGGACCCGCTGGGTCCGTGAGTCCGTCGCAGAGATCTACAAGGAGGATATTGCGCGGTTTCGTGCGCTCGTCGGGACCGACCTCGACGAGGACCCGAACGACGTGCTCGACAAGGGCGGGGTGCCCAAGCTCAAGGCACTGAGGCTCCACAACGGCACCATCTACCGCTGGAACCGCGCCTGTTTCGGGGTCACCGACGGCAGGCCGCACCTGCGCATCGAGAACCGGATCATGCCATCGGGCCCGAGCACCATCGACGAGGTTGCCAACGGCGCCTTCTGGTTCGGCCTGATGCACGAGTTTGGCGCCCGCGAGGAGGATGTCACCCGCCGCATCGATTTTGATACCGCCGGCGCCAATTTCTACACCGCAGCGCGCGAGGGCCTCGGCTCACATTTCATGTGGCTCGACGGCAACGAGGTCTCCGCGCAGCGGCTGATCCTCGACAAGCTCCTGCCGCAGTCAGAATCGGGACTCCGGCGCGCGGGCATCGATGAGGCTGATATCCGGCGCTACCTTGGCGTCGTCGAGGAGCGAGCCCGGCTCGGGCGGACCGGCGCAAGCTGGCAGTTCCACTCGTGGAACTCCCTGCGCGACCGCGGCACGCCCGGCGAGCGGTCCAACGCGCTCGTCGCCGCCACGGTGCGCCGACAGCTCACCGGCCGGCCGGTTTCGCAGTGGGAGCGCGCCCGCCTCGATGAGGCAAACTCGCCCGCCAGCTCCTGCCTGCGTGTCGAGCAGTACATGCGCACCGACCTGTTCACCGTGCAGCCCGACGATCCGGTCGAGATCCTCGCCCACCTCATGATCTGGGAGCGCATCAACGCAATCCCGGTCGAGGACAAGGACCACCGGCTGCTCGGGATGGTGACGCACCGGGAAATCCTCCGGCTGCTCACGAGCGGGCGTCCGACCACCAAGACCTCGGTCGGCGACGTCATGATCAAGGCGGCCGACGTCGTGAGCGTCAGCCCTGAGACATCGACCGTCGAGGCGACCAGCCTGATGCGCCGCTACCGCCTCGTCTCGCTCCCGGTGCTGCACGAGGGGCGCCTCGTCGGGCTGGTCTCCGAGGAGGAGTTTGTGGCGGTCGCAGGCAAGCTTGTGGCCGATCAGACCGGCGTCCCCGACGCCTCAGGGTGACGCGGCCTACTCGGCGTGGAGCGTGATGTCGTGGGCGACGATCTCCGCCAATTCGCGCGTCCGGTCCCAGTCAGGGTGCCGCAGCAGGATATGGCCGTCTGAGGTCAGCGTCTGGCGCCAATTCCGCCTCGGGCTGCCGACCGGCAGGAGCCGCTGCTCGACGACGTGCTCACCATACCTCGACATGAACTCCGCCAGGCCGTCGATGCGCGAAATCCGGCCCTGTCCGAGCGCCCGCTTGAAGATGATCGCGGCATTGTACCTGCGGCTCGTCGGTGCCTCGAACCGACCCCAGCAGGCGGCCCGCGCCCACTCGCGAAAGAGGTCGATGTCGCTGGTGTAGTTCATCTGGTCTACCAGGTGGGCGCCCCCCGGCCGGCAGCCAATCTCACCAAACACCGCCTCCCCGTCAGGCTTGCGGAACCACTCCATGTGGGTGAAGCCCGACCCCATGCCGAGCGCGCCGAGCACACCCCTGCCGAGCTCGATCCCGGCGCGGAGCTTCGGCTGCCCAAGGTCCCGCACCGTGATGATGATCGGGCTGCAGCGCTCGTCGGTCCGCGCGATGAGCGGCTTGGGCAGGTACTGGGCGACGTTCATGTAGGCCGGGCGCCCGTCGATGCACACCGTGTCGAAGGTGTACTCGTCGCCCTCGATGAACTCCTCGAAGCTCGCCTCGCTGACCTGTCGCATCGCCGCGAGCACCGGGGCGAGGTCGGCGGGTCCGTCGAGCCGGTAGGTGTCGGCGCTCCCGGCACCTGCAATCGGCTTGAGCACGGCGGGATAGCCGATCCGCTCCGCCGCGGCGTGCGCCTCTGCCACGGTACGCACCCGCATGGCGCGCGGCGTACGCAACCCCGCCGCCTGCACCCGCTCCTTCATGAGCTGCTTGTCCCTGAAGCCGAGCACCGTGTCGTACGACATGCCGGGCAGGCCGAAACGTTCGCGGATGCGCGCGGCGGTCAGGACAAGCACCTCCCAGTTCGCGAGCACGCGGTCGACCTCGCGGCCGCGCATCCACGCATGCACCCGGTTCACCACGTCGTCCTCGTCGAGGATGCGCGGCACCTGCAGGTAGTCTGCCAGGTGCTGCTTCAGCGAGGCAGGAAGCGACGCGACCGGCGCATCGCCCACGCCGTACACGGTGGCGCCCACCTCTGCGAGGCCGCGCGTGTACTGCTGCATCTCGGGCGGGTAGTTCGGGGCTAGGAATACGACCTTCATCGCGATATGCCTCCGGCTCGCTCGCCGCGTGGGGTTGTCTGCATGCGAAACATCATCTTTGTCGCGCCGTTTCCGCTCGAGACCACCTTCAGGTTCGTGCGCGCGGCCGCGCGGCTGCCAGGGGTCCGGCTGCTCGGGATCGTGGCCGAACCGCCCACGGGAGAAGACGCCCGCCTGTTTGCAGACATGGCCCGCGTATCTGACGCGCTCGATGCGCGTCAACTCATCAGGGCCGCACTCTCCCTGCAGCAGAAGCACGGGCCCGTCCACCGTGTCCTCGGCATCCTCGAGCCCATCCAGGTCCAGGTCGCAGAGGTCCGGGAGGCGCTCGGCGTGCCGGGGACCAAGCCGCATGTCGCCGACCTCTTTCGGGACAAGGGGCGCATGAAGGACGAGCTGCGCCGACACGGCCTGCCGTGTGCGAGGCACCGCGTGGTCACGTGTGCTGACGATGCCTTCGACTTCGCGCGTGAGGTCGGGCTCCCGATCGTCATCAAGCCGGCGGCCGGCATGGGCTGCAAGGCGACCTGGCGCATCTCGACCGATGAGCAGCTGCGCGATGCGGTGCAGGCCATTGGTGCCTCGCCGCAGCACCCGGCGATTGCTGAGGAGTTCCTGCGGGGGCGCGAGTACAGCTTCGAGACGATCACCATCGGCGGAGAGCCGCGGTTCACCTCGTTCACCCGCTACCTGCCGGCGCCGCTCGAGGTGACCGAGAACCCCTGGATCCAGTGGGTGGTGCTCCACCCGCGCGTCGTGGAGGGGCCCGAGTACGACGACGCCCGGGAGCTGGGCATCCGCGCCGTCAAGGCCCTCGGCCTCGATACCGGCTTCACGCACATGGAGTGGTTCCGGCGAGAAGACGGCAGCCTGGCGATCGGCGAGATCGCCGCACGTCCGCCGGGCGCGCAGATCGTGGTCGGCAACAACTACGTGCACGACGCCGACCTGCACCGGGCCTGGGCCCGCGCCGTGGTCGATGACGCCTTCGACGGCCCCTGGGAGCGCCGCTTCGCGGTCGGGACCGCCTTCATCCGCGGCGCCGGGCGAGGTCGCGTCGCCCGTGTCCGGGGCATCGAGGAGGCGAACCAGCGCGTGGGCAGCCTCGTCGTCGAGGCGAGGCTGCCGAAGGTCGGCGCCCCGAAGTCCGACAGCTACGAGGGCGACGGCTTCGTGATCGCCCGGCACCCCGACATCGAGGTCGTCAAGGCGGCCATGAAGACCGTGATCGAGACGCTGCGGGTCGACTACGCGTGAGGCCCGGGCAACGGGTAGCTGCTCACGGCCACCCGGTTGCCCTCAGGGTCGCGCAGGTACCGGGTGTGTGTCGTTGCCTGCTCGACCAGGTCGTCGCGCCCGAGCAGCCGTGAGGCACGCAGGAGCACCTCGTCGTGTCCGCCGGCCTGCACGCCGAACGCAACCATGAAGAGCCCGGGCTCGATGCCCTCGATGCGTCGACCGGGCGCATCGGTCTGCTCGACCATCAGCACCCCCGACGACAGCCCGAGCCAGATCGACCGCAGTCGCCCGTCGGGGTGGAGGTGCCGAGCGACCTCAGGCAGCTCAAAGACCTCGCGGTAGAAGGCCGCCACGCGCTCGACATCGTGCGCGCCGAGCGCGAGGTGGTGGGTCGCCAGCGGCATCAGAGCCGCGAGAGCATGTCGGCGGTGCTGACCAGCTTGACGCGGGGCCGGCCGGTGGCCGCGCCCGACTCGACCTCGATCCGGTCGAGCTTGCGCCAGTCGTCGAAGCTGACCACCCGCACGCCACGCGCTTCGAGCGTCGAGACGAGGTCGACCGCCGCATCGGCCCCCGTGCCCGGCAGCGCGGAGCGGTCGGCCAGCATCGCCTCGACCGACTCGACCGCATCGGGCTTGTTCGTCCCGATCACGCCGCTCGGCCCCCGCTTGATCCAGCCCGCGACATACTCGCGCGGCGAGATCTCTCCGCCGGGCGACACGACGACACGACCGGACACATTGGGGATCACACCGGCCTTAGCGTCAAACGGCACGCCCGGCAGCGGTACGCCCTTGTAGCCCACCGACCTGAAGACGAGGTCGACCGGGAGCTCCTCGTACCGCTCCACGCCGACCGCAGAGACATCGGTGCCTGCGGCGTTGGGCCGGAGCTCGTTCGACTGCAGCCTGACCGCCGCGACCCTGCCGCCTTCTCCGACAAGCGCGACCGGCGACACGCAGAACCTGAAGTGGACCCGCCGCGGTGCGCCGGTCTGCGCCCGGGCGGCGAACTCACGCAGGATCTCGACGTTTCGGCCGACCGTCTTGTCTTCGTCGGCGAGCCGTGCGCTCACCGGATCGAGCTCGAGCTCCGCTGCATCGACGAGCGGGTCGGCGTTGGCGATCTCGCCGAACTCCTTGACCTCGGGGTTGGTGAACTTGGCCTGGGCGGGCCCGCGCCGCGCCAGGATGTGGATGTCGGTCACCCTGCTCGCCGCAAGCGCCTCGAGGGCGTGCTCCGCGATGTCGGTCGAGCGCAGCTCGTCGGGCGTCTTGGCCAGGATGCGGGCGACGTCCATCGCGACGTTCCCGACGCCGACGACGGCAACCGATCGCGCGCTCAGGTCGAAGGTCCGGTGCGCGTAGTCGGGGTGGCCGTTGTACCAGGCCACGAATTCGGTGGCGGAGAACGAACCGTCGAGGTCCTCGCCGGGCACACCGAGCCGCCGGTCGGCCTGCGCGCCCACCGTGTACAGCACCTGGTGGTAGTGGCTGAGGAGCTCTTCGCGGCTGACGTCTCGTCCGAGCCCGACGTTGCCGACGAAGCGAAACCGCGGGTCGGCCGCCGTCTTGTCGTAGGTGCGGGTCACGGCCTTGATCCGCGCATGGTCGGGTGCAACCCCGAACCGGACAAGGCCGAACGGGGTGGGCAGGATGTCGTAGAGGTCCACCTTCACGGCGACCTCCCGCTGGCCTAGCAGCGCAGCGGCGGCGAAGAATCCTGAGGGACCCGCGCCGATGATCGCGACGCGGAGCGGGTGGTCGGGGGTTCCTACGGGTGACACGAACGGGTCCTCACGGGGGTCGAACGGGACCCTTGGGTCGCTAGTCGGGATGACGCACTGCGGCAATCTCGTCGCTGCCACCGCGCTTGACGCCAACCCCGGTCGCCGCGAACCGGTAAGGCAGCCATCGGTTGGAGGTCTGCATGGGGGCAGTTCGACAAGGCCGTCGCGGTGTCAGCCGCCAGGGGAGCACACGTGGGCTCCGGTCGGCCCTTGTCGCCGGCGCGCTCCCGCTGCTCGGCTTCGGTGTGGCGCGGGCGAATCCGCCGCCGCAGCGTGGGCTCGAGGTCGGTGTCTCGGGTGGCGGCGGGCGAAGCGCCTACGGCGGCTGCGGCTACAGCGGAGCGACCTCGTACATCGCAGGCGACGCCTGGGCCTCGAACTCCTGGGAGTCGGGCCTCTACCTGCAGGGTGCAGGCTCCATCTACCATCCCACCGAGGTCGAGACCTCGTACTCCGAGGGCGAGCAGCCCGCCCAGGAGGAGCTCGACGCCGCCGAGGCGGAGCGCCTGACGCGCGGCAGCGTCGCGTTCGGGATCGGTGGCAACTGGCGGCACGGCGGCTTCGCCATCGGGCCGGGGGTGCTCTTCAGCGACGGGGTCAAGCCAATCCCCTCTGCCCGCGCGTGGGTCAATGGGGGCGGCTTCTACGCAGAGACCGCAGCCGCATCGAGCTCGCTGCTCGGGCCATCGTCCGAGATCAGGCTGGAGTGCGGGGTCGAGACTGACCACCTCTCCGCGGGCGCCATGATCGCCGCGAACCTCCTCGAACCCAGGCGCGAGGGCCTCCTCAACCCGAACCTCGTGGTCGGCCTCTCGTTCGCCTTCAGGGTCCCACGGCTCGACGAGACTCGGGTCGCGGTCACGGCCCGCGGCGGCGCCAATCGAAGCTTCGTGGGTGGCGGCGCCTCCTGGCGCAGGCCGTCGGGCGAGGTGCCGGAGCCATCCCCTCGACTGCCCGACACCACCCGCGGCGAC
>JBILLP010000080.1:0-9556 GCA_044376025.1 Bradymonadia bacterium | reverse complement strand
CCTCCGATGAGGCGAGGATACTCGCTCCCGGGCGGACTTGCCACGACCCGCGTGTGTGATAGACCCGCGGGTCCCGCCGTTCAGGGCTGTTTCACCATCGCGAGCAAGACATGCCGCACGCCTACATCGAGCAGATCGCACGCTACGAAGGACAGACCGTCACGCTCAAGGGCTGGCTCTACAACGCCCGGTCCAGCGGCAAGATCCAGTTCCTGCAGGTGCGCGATGGCACCGGGATCATCCAGTGCGTCATGGGTCGCAATGACGTCAGCCCCGAGGTCTTCGAGGCGGCAAGGTCGCTGACCCAGGAGTCGAGCCTCGAGGTTACCGGCACCGTGCGCGCCGACGCGCGATCGGCCGTTGGGTTCGAGCTCACCGTGAGTGACCTCCGCATCGTCAGCATCGCCCGCGAGTACCCGATCACCCCCAAGGAGCACGGCACGGCGTTCCTCATGGAGCACCGGCACCTGTGGATCCGCTCACGGCGGCAGCACGCCATCCTTCGGATCCGTGCGGAGATCATCCGCTCGATCCGGGACTTCCTCGACAACGACGGCTTCTTGCTCGTCGACTCCCCGATCTTCACGCCCTCTGCGTGCGAGGGCACGACGACGCTGTTCGAGACGCCCTACTTCAGCCAGAAGGCCTACCTCACGCAGTCGGGTCAGCTCTACAACGAGGCGAACGCCATGGCGTTCGGCAAGGTCTACTGCTTCGGGCCGACCTTCAGGGCGGAGAAGTCCAAGACGCGCCGCCACCTCACCGAGTTCTGGATGGTGGAGCCCGAGGTCGCTTTCTTGGAGCTCGATGGACTGCAGGACCTCACGGAGGCCTTCGTCAGGTACATCGTCACCCGGGTGCTCGAGCGCCGGCAGGCCGAGCTCAAGGAGATCGAGCGCGACACCACCCTGCTCGAGAAGATCACCAAGCCCTTCGCCCGGCTCGACTACGCCGAAGCCATACGCCAGCTCCACGCGCTCGGCTCCGACATCCAGTACGGCGACGACTTCGGGGCCGACGACGAGACGATGCTGACCAAGCAGTATGACACCCCGATCCTCGTCAGCCGCTACCCTTCTGCGGTGAAGGCGTTCTACATGAAGCGCGATCCAGCCGCGCCGGACCGTGCCCTCTGCGTCGACATGCTGGCACCCGAGGGATACGGCGAGATCATCGGCGGAGGACAGCGCGAGGAGAGCCTCGAGGTCCTCGAGAACGCGATCCGGCATCACGAGCTGCCGATGGAGGCGTTCGAGTGGTACCTCGACCTGCGCCGCTATGGCAGCGTGCCGCACGCGGGCTTCGGACTGGGGGTCGAGCGCACGGTCGCCTGGATCTGCGGGCTACCTCACGTCCGTGAGACGATCCCCTATCCCCGGATGCTCGAGAAGCTGGTGCCCTGACACGGGCCCAGGCCAGGCAGGTGAGGTCATCGCCCCGGTGGCAGAGCGCCGGGCTGGGCTGACCCGCAGCGCTTCAACAGCTCCTCCGCCATGGTCCGCCTTCGGGGGTCGTCATGGGTCCCGAGATCGAGGTAGCGCCGCATCGCCGGCCCGGCCACCGAGCAGTCGGAGGCCGCAATCGTGCCGAGGTTGAATTGGATCCGTAGGTCCCTCGGGAACTGCCTCGACGCCTCCACGAGTGCCGCGGTCGCCTCATCCTTGCGGCCCGCGAGAGACAGCGCGTTGGCGAGGCTCAGGTGCGCGTCGACCACCGAGGCGTTGAACGAGATCGCGTTCCTGAAGTCGGCCACGGCCTTCTCCGCCTCGCGCTTGTTGAGGTGCGCGAGTCCCCGGAGCATGAAGAGATCGTCACGGTCACGGAAGAACTTGCGCGTCAGGGCCTCGTCGGCGAGCGCGATCACGCGATCGTAGTCGCCTCGGCGAAGCTCGACATTGGCGAGGTTGATCATCGCCTTGACGTTGCCGGGAGCCTCGGTGAGCGCCTGCTGCAGGTAGCCTCGCGCGCCCTCGGTGTCGCCCTGCTCGAAGAGCATCATGCCGAGCGTGGTCATGGCGTTGTAGCGGGCATCCGGAGGCCTCAGCTCCTCTGGCCACTCGAGCATGTCGGTGACCTCGGCGCTCATCATGCTGAGATCGTTCTCGAAGATGGGCTCGCGCACCCATGTCATGAAGCCGAGGAGTCCCGCGGCGCACCAGGAGAGCGCCGTCGCGACTCCCCGGGCGCGAGGCGCGATCGTCACGAGTGCCCACGCCACGAGCACGGCCACCCCGACACTCGGCAGGTAGGTCCAGCGATTGGCAATCGCCAGCGCCGTCTCCGATCCGGGGATCCGTATCATGTGGAACGCCATCGACGGCAGCTGCCCGAGGACCAGGAACGCTGCTGCCAGCAGGACCGCGCTGTGGCCGCGCCGGTAGGCCACCGCCACAGAGGCGGCCAGTCCCGCGCAGATCGCCACCGAGGCGTACCACATCGGCGGCAGCGTCTCGGGGACCGTGAACGGTGGGTAGCGAAGCTGCAGGATCAGCGGGTAGAACTGCACCTTGAGGTAGTGCAGGAAGACGACGGGAGGGCCGTACACATAGGCGAAGGGCCCGAGCTGCGACTTGCGGGAATCGGCGATGTAGCCGAGCGCATCGCTGCGCAGGATGAAGTAGGCGACGAGCGCAAGCGCCGACGGGGCGGCGAGTGTGACCAGCGTGCGGATGCGCCCGCGGAGTGGACCGCTGGCGCCGTCGACCCACGACAGCAGCATCAGCAGAGGCAGCGCCATGACGCCGGCCTCCTTGGCGCAGCTCGCCAGGAAGGTGAAGCCGCCGGCCGCGACGAACCCGACGACCTGGCGCGCTCCGGTGCCGCGCCGGGCAAACTCATAGGCGAGCAGGGCGAGGAGCACGAACACCGTTGTCTGCACGTCCGACACGGCGGTGATCACGTGCACGGCCTCGGCATGGGACGGGTGCATGGCGAAGACCAGCGCCGCGGGCAGGGCCGCAAACAGGCCGAAGCCTCGATACCGCAAGAAGAGGAGCAGCAGCACCGAGGCCAGGCCGTGCCACAGCACGCTCAGCAGGTGGAAGCGACCCGCATCGTAGCCCCAGAGCGAGTAGGCTGCCATCCAGGAGATGCGCGGGATCGGCCGGTAGTAGCCGATGCTGATGTCCATCCCGCCCGACGCGGTCCGGGTGAAGAAGTCGGTTGAGAAGGCGCGGAGCCAGTTCTCGGACTGCCGCAGCGACTCGCTTCCCCCGATGATGAGATGGTCGTCCTGCGTGAATGCATCGTCGAAGGTCGGCGAGTACAGCGCGACGGAGGCGACGAACAGCAGCAGCGCGGCAAGCCACCACCAGCGTGGCGCCGCCGGAGGCCGTGCGGCCTGCAAGGTGGGACGCTCGGGCACAGGCTCGCGGGCAGGTTCATCCACGGGCGCGACCGGCGAGGGATCGGCCGATGATGCAGGAGGCGGCTGGGTCGGGGCGTCTTGGTCGGTCATGGCTTTGGAGGAGCCGCTCCGGGCGGCGGTGGCAGATCGAGATCGAGCAGGTCGTGCGTGCGCCAGGGCAGCACCGGCATCGGCGCCCCCGATGCGGTGGTCAGCCGTGACCGTTCGCCCCAGCCGAGGTAGAGGCCGTGCGCGAGCAGCAGCGCCCCCGCAAGCAGGTCGAGGCCGGCACTGATCATCTGCAGCGTCGAGGCCGGCATCTGCCGAATCGCCATGTTGCCCGCGGTCGGGAGCGCTCCCGCCGCGACCGGCCCCGTGGCGTCGAGGTACTCGAGCCGCACCTGCGCCTGATCGAGGTGGAACCAGACGAGGAACGCGATGAGGACGACCGAGGCGGTCAGCGCGAGCAGCCGTCGCACCACGGAGCCGATGCGCCACGCCAGAGCGTACATCGACACGAAGAACCACATGCAGAAGTAGGCCGCGATCTCAAGCCACGGCGCCCTTCGTGAGCGGTCGATCTCCTCCCAGGCGGCAAGGCCGACCGAAACCGCCGTCAGGGCCACGAAGGTCCATGCGAGCCAGCGAGAGGGCACGCGGCCACGGAGCGCCGTCGCGATGCTGCCCGTGGTCACGCGCGCGACCATGATGTTGAGCGACTGATCGACCCGCACGTGCGCCGAGCTCGAAGGGGCCCCTGCCCGTCAAGGAGCGCGCGGAGATTGCCCCGCGCACCTCGGCACGGCTAGTACGGATCCCATGGATTCTGCCAGCCTGATGACATCGATCGCACTCGTCTACGCCACCCTCTGGGGAGCCGCGTGGGGCAGCTTCTTGAACGTCGTGATCTGGCGGCTTCCGCGCGGCGAGAACCTCGCCCATCCCCCGAGCCGTTGCCCCGGCTGCGGCAATGGGATCGCGTGGTACGACAACATCCCGATCCTGAGCTGGCTGCTCTTGCGCGGGCGTTGCCGCCACTGCCGGACCTCGATCTCGGCGCGCTACCCGCTCGTCGAGCTGATCGGGGCAGGCCTCGGGGCCGGGCTCTGGCTCGTCGTATCGCATGGCCGGATCGGCACCGAGCCTCTCCAGGTCATCGCGATGGTGTTCCTCTTCGCCTTCTTCTTCGCGATGATCCTCGTGGCGATCGCCTTCATCGACCTCGACCTGACGATCATCCCGCATGCGCTCACCTTCCCGGCCATGGCGTGGGGGCTGCTCGCGGCGCTGCTTCGACCCAAGACCGGGGCGTGGGTCGACTTCTTCCCGCCGGTTGACATCGTCGATGCCGCGATTGGCTGTGTCGGGGGCGCGGCGGTGATCTACCTCGTGTTCGCAGCGCATCGCCTCGCAACCGGTCGCATTGGGCTCGGGGGCGGTGACGCGACGATGCTCGCCGCCATCGGGGCGAACCTTGGCTGGCAGAGCATCCTGTTCGTCCTGATGTTCGCATCGTTCCAGGGGCTGCTGGCCGCCGTCGGGCTCTACGCGTGGGAGCGTGCCACGGGGCGCACGACGCAGGATGCGCCTGGCGGACTGCTCCGGGGCGCCCACAAGCCGGAGTTCTGGGAGGGAGACCGCCGAGCGGAGCGGGGCGCCGAGGAGGCTCGCGTCGAGGCCACCGAAGCTCCGGCGGATCCCGACGCGTCGGCGCCGTCGACCATCCCGGAGCCGACCGGCGAAGCGGCGACCGGCGAGACCGGGGCTGACGAGGGCTTCTTGAGGCTCGCGCTGCCGTTCGGCCCCTTCTTGGCGCTCGCGGCGCTTGAATACCTGTTCATCGGCAGGCAGGTGATGTCGTGGCTGACCGCGGGCGTCTGGCCTTGAGCCCGACATGAGGCGCGCCGGCCTCAGAGCTCAGCTCGTGCTGCAGATCGGCCTGCTGATGGTGGCGACGGTGGGGCTCGTCTCGGTCGTGACGCTGCCGCTCTTTCGCGCGAACATGGAGGAGCAGGCCCGCAGGGACACTGAGCGCATCGCGCGCACCGTGGCCGTGCTGCTCGTGGAGCGACTCGACGCGAGACTTGCCATCGCACATCCCGTCAACCGGGACGCCGCGGCGCGTGTCGCGAGGGTCTTCGTCAGGGAGCTCGATGCCTCGCGCATTGAGGTGGTCCTGCCCGACGGCCGCGCCCTGGCGATCCTGCCGTCGGGCGAACGCGATCCGGGCGACACGCTCGTAGCGCGTGCGCTGCAGGCCGGCACCGTTGCATCGAGGATCGAGGATGCGCCCGACTCGGTCCGCCAGGTCGTCGCCGCCGCGCCGGTGCGTCGCGGCAGGGCGAACATCATCGCTGCGGTGCGCGTGGAGCGGCCGCTGGGGGGCCTGCAGGAGCTGGTGACCGAGACACACCAGTTGTCGCTGCTCTACGTGACGATCGAGGCATGCCTCATCGCGTTGCTTGGCTACTTCTTGCTGACCCGCTCGATCATCAGGCCCATCCGCAGGCTCTCGGTCGCCGCGGAGCAGGTCGCGGCGGGCCGGCTCGATGTCTCCGTCCCGGTGACGCAAGAAGACGAGATCGGTGCGCTGGGCCGCGATTTCAACCAGATGGTCGAGCGCATCCGCGCCGCCCAGGGTGCCCTCGAGGAGCGGCTCACCGAGCTCCAGCAGATCAACCAGAGCCTGGCGCAGGCGCAGGACGAGCTGGTTCGTTCTGAGAAGCTCGCGACGCTCGGACGCCTCGCCACAGGGATCGCGCACGAGGTGGGCAACCCGCTCGCGGCCGTCATGGGACTGGTCGAGCTCCTCGAGGACCGGAAGGGGCTCGATGCCGCCGAGATGGATGACCTCGTCATGAGGGTCCGTCGAGAGCTGACGCGGATCCACGAGATCATCCGCAACCTGCTCGACTACGCGCGCGCCCGGGACAAGACGCTGCGGACCTTCGAGGTCATTGCCCCGGTTCGCGCGGCGGTGGGCCTTGCGCAGCATCACCCGAGGGCTCGCCAGCTCTCGATCGAGGTGATCGAGCCGGCATCCCTGCTGCGCTTCACGGGTGACGAGAACAAGCTCGCGCAGGTGGTGCTCAACCTGCTCTTGAACGCTGCGGATGCGACCGAAGGCCGCGGCCACGTACGCTGCTGGGTCGACCACGTCGAGGAGGAGGGTCAACCCTGGCACCGGGTGCACGTCGCTGACGACGGGCCAGGGATCGCACCCGAGGTGAAGAAGCGACTCTTCGAGCCGTTCTTCACGACCAAGCCGTCGGGCCGCGGCACGGGGCTGGGGCTCGCAGTCTGCGAGCGGATCGCCGCGGAGCATGGGGGCAGGATCACGGTCGCGAGCCAGCCGGGGCGGGGAGCTACCTTCACGATCTGGCTGCCGGTGCTGCGCCGCCCTGCGTGAGCTCCCCGGCCTGGCTGCCGGCGCCGGTGTAACGACTACTCCGTTCCGGGACGGTCGTTTGGAACACCGTTCGGAAAGTAATCCTTGATCTTGTACAGCAGGGCCCGGTGCGAGATCTCGAGGATCTTCGAGGCAGCCGTCCGGTTGCCCCCGGTGATGCCAAGCGCCTTCTGGATCAGGAACTTCTCAAGCGTCTCGGACGCGCGCTTGATCGAGATCTCATCGGAGTCGATGATCGCGCGGACCTGGCTGGCACGTCGGGCGATGTGGTCTGGCAGGACCTCGACGCCGAGGATCGGGGACTCGGTCAGGACAAGCCCGCGCTCGATGACGTTCTCGAGCTCTCGGACGTTGCCTGGCCAGTCGTACTCGGTCAGCAGCGCCATGGCCTGCGGGCTGACGCCCCGCGCATCGATGTTCATGGCCTGCGCGTAGCGTGAGACGAAGTGGTCGACGAGCAGCGGGATGTCCTCGCGCCGGTCGCGGAGCGACGGGAGCCGGACCGGGAGGACGTTGAGGCGATAGAAGAGGTCTTCGCGGAAGCGTCCCTCGCGGACGAGGTCGTCGAGGTTCCGGTGGCTTGCCGCGACGATGCGCACGTCGATCTTGCGCGCGCGGTTGTCCCCGACGCGCCGGATCTCGGACTCCTGGAGCACGCGAAGGAGCTTGACCTGCAGCTGGACGGGCAGGTCGCCGATCTCGTCCAGGAAGAGCGTTCCGCCGTCGGCCTCCTCGAAGAGCCCCTTCTTGTCGCGGCTAGCGTCGGTGAAGGCCCCCTTGACATGGCCGAAAAGCTCGGACTCGAGCAGCGGCTCGGGGATCGCGCCGCAGTTGACAGGGACGAAGGGCTTGTCGCGGCGGGACGACTCGAGGTGGAGGGCGCGGGCGACCATCTCCTTGCCGGTGCCGCTCTCTCCCGAGAGCAGGACGGTGGAGCGGTAGTCGGCGACCTTCCGGATCTGGTCGAAGATGCGGGTCATCGACGGGGCGCGCGAGACGATGCCGTGGAAGGAACGCCCACCCCGGGCGGCGCGCCGGAGCGAGGCGAGCTCAGACCGCAGCCGGTGCCGCTCCTCGGCCTTCCTGAGCGTGAAGAGGATCTCCTCCTTGCGGAAGGGCTTGGCGACGTAGTCGTAGGCGCCGGCCTTGATCGCCTCGAGGGCGTCATCGATGTCGGCGTAGGCGCTCATCATGATGACGGTGGTCGAGACGTGACGCTGCTGCAGCTCGCGCAGCAGGGCCATGCCGTCGAGCCCGGGCATGCGCATGTCGCAGAGGATGGCGTCGAAGTCGCCGCGGCTGAGGGCATCGAGCGCGGTGAGGCCGTCGGTGGCGGTGGTCACGGCGTATCCCTCCTTCTTGAGGAGCAGGGAGAGCATGTGACGGATGTTCTCTTCGTCGTCGACGACCAGGATCCGGGCTTCGGTCACGGGGCGGTCCACGTGTCGAGAGGGGAGGAGGGAACGATTGTTGCGTTGAACGGGGGTGCCTGCAAGCCGAACGTGCGATGCAGCGGTGCAGGTGCGGCGACGGAGCGGCGAAGTGGCCGAGGGTCGGGGGTATGTGATCGCGCTGTCGGCATTTCTTGACACTTGGGACTGCTCCCGTATCCTCGCGGAGGTGGCTTTCCGACACCGTTCGGAGTCGAAGAATGGCGAAGGGCAAAAATCTCCTCGGCCTCGACATTGGAGCAAGCAGCATCAAGGCGTGCTTGCTGAAGGAGACCAAGAAGGGTCTCTTCCTTCAGTCGTTCGATCACGTCGAACTCCCGGCTGAGGCAATCGTCGAAGGTGCAGTCATGAACTCAGGCGCGCTGGTCGACGCCGTGCGCGAGATCGTGACGCGGAACAAGATCAAGGTGAACGAGTGTGCGCTGGCAGTGTCCGGCTACTCGGTGATCATCAAGAAGATCACGCTGCCGCTGATGACCCGCGAAGAGCTGGACGAGTCGATCCAGTGGGAGGCGGAGCAGTACATCCCGTTCGATATCAACGACGTGTACCTCGACGTTGAGATCCTGTCCCAGCGCGTGGCGCAGGGACAGATGGATGTGCTGCTGGTGGCGGCCAAGAAGGAGACGGTCAACGACTACACGACGGTGGCTCGTGAGGCGGGGCTCGATCCGGTTGTCATGGACGTGCAGGCCTGCTGCCTGCAGAACATGTTCGAGGCGTCGTACGGTGCCCAGCAGGGGACGACCGTGGTGCTGATCGACGTCGGGGCCGCGGTCACGAACATCAACGTGCTGTCCGACGGCGTGACGACCTTCACGCGAGACATCTCGATGGCAGGGAACCTCTTCACCGAGGAGATCCAGAAGCAGCTCGGCATCACCTACGAGGAGGCTGAAGCCTACAAACGCGGCGGCACCGAGGGGGGATCGGGTGTGGTTCCGCTTGAGGTCGAGCGAGTCTGCGAGCAGGTCGCCGACGCCATCGCGGGAGAAGTCCTGCGTTCGCTGGACTTCTACGCGGCGACCTCGTCCGAGTCGGTCTTCTCGGCGATCTACCTCGGTGGCGGCAGCGCGAGGATCCCGGCACTTGGACACATGATCTCCCGGGCCTGCGGGGTTCCAGTGGAGCTCATCAACCCGTTCCAGAACATCCAGTACGACTCGAAGACCTACACGCCGGACTACCTGCAACAGGTGGCGCCGAGTGCGGGTGTCGCAGTCGGGCTCGCACTCCGGAAGAACAACGAGCCATGATTCGCATCAACCTCCTTCCGGTCCGGCAGGCGAAGCAGCGCCAGTTCGGCAAGCAGCAGATCCTCTTTGGCTTCGTGGCCCTCCTGGTCGAGGC
>JBILLP010000079.1:0-9575 GCA_044376025.1 Bradymonadia bacterium | reverse complement strand
CAGGGCCATGGCGACGCACGCCCCGCCGGCGGCAACAACCCCCGCCGACGCCGGTGGCGCGGCGGCTCGGGCGGCGGCGCACAGCGTCCTGCCTGACCCACGGCGGGGCGGCGGCGACACCTCGCCGCGGTTCGACCCGCCCCTGCACCCCGGAGCTTGCCGATCGACGGCCGCCGCGGCATAGGGGAACGCTCCCAGCGTCCCCCCGGTCCCGCACATGTCGAATGCCACGCCCGCGTCCCCTCGACCCGCCGGTGGGCAGGCCCCCGGCCCTGCCTCGGCCCTCGCGGAGCGTGTCCGCTGCGCCGCAGAACGCCCCTTTGCCGAGGTCCTGCTCGCACGCGTCGAGGTCGCGGCGCTGCTCCGCGACAACCCGCTGCCCGACCCCGACTCGACGCGCCGTCGCCTGCTCGTCGCGGCCTCGCGCCTGACCGAGGGCGTGGCGCCCGAGGCCTGGGCCGCCGCCCGCCGCGCCGCCGAGCAGCTCGGCGTCTCCGCGGCGCTGGAGATCCACCAGACCGTCGGCGCCGAGGACGCCTCGGTGCACCTGGTGCCCGACCCCGCCCTCATCGAGCTGCGGACCGGCCTGCTCGGGCAGCTCGACGACGGCGCGCTCACCGCCCTCTTCGGCCACGAGCTCGGCCACTTCGTCGCGCACGGTCCGGGGTCGCCCGGCATCGACGCCGCCCACGCCGCCTCGCTTGTCCTCGCGCGGCGCGGCCGTGGGGAGTCGGTGCGCGCGGCCGCCAACCTGCTCATGGCCCGCGAGATCACCGCCGACCGCTTCGCCCTGCTCGCCTCGGGCGGGCTCGAGCCCGCGATGCGGCTCTCGATGTCGATGACGACCGGGCTGCCCTCGTCGGCGCTCACCCGCGACGTCGCCGGCTACCTCGCGCAATGCCACGAGCTGGTCGCCGAGCTCGAGCGGCAGGGGAGCACCTTCGCGATCTCGCACCCCGAGCGCAGCGTCAGGTCGTGGGCCGCCAGCGAGTTCGTGCGCACGGGGCTCTTCGCCGAGCTCACCGGGCGCCGCGGCGGCGAACTCAGCGTCGCCGAGCTCGATGCCCGCATCGTGCGGCTGCTGTCGGCGAGCCCGGTCGTGATGTCCGAGGCCGCCGCGCTGCCGTCGCCCGACCGCGACCTGCACGAGGCCGCGCTGGCCTGCTCGGTCTATGTCGCCGCCTCAGATGGCGAGGTGCACGACGACGAGCGGGCGGCGATCGAGGCCACCTACGCGTCGGTGCTCCCCGAGTGGTCGGCGCTGCTCAACCTCGACGTCGCGCTCGAGCGGCTTGAGTGCATCGCGCCGGTGATCCGCGGCGCCTCGACCGACGAGCGGGTGGCGCTGCTCAGCCTGATCGCGCACGTGATGGCCGCCGACGGCAACGTGACGGCCGACGAGATCGAGTACGCGCTGTCGATCGGCGACTTCATCGGCTGTCGCCCGCAGTTCGAGCGCCTGCTGCCACGCCTGCTCGAGGCGATGGGCATAGCGCCAGCGCCCGGCAAACCCCAGGTGAGGCAGGCCCCGCTTCCGCCGCGTGCCGGCGAGACCCGTGTGGCGATCGACGCCCACCTCGCCGGGATCGCCTCGCGCGGGGCAGGCTCGACGACCCTGCGGCGGCTGACCCGCCTCGCCGGCCTGACCGAGCTGCCCGAGGCCCGCGACGAGCGGCGCCTTGCCCTGGCCGCGGTCGCCCGGGCCATCGAGGCAGCCGGCCTCTTGTGCGACGTCGACCCGCTCGACGCGCCGCTCGACGAGCTCCTGACGCTGCGCCGACCCGAGCCGGTCGCCCCGGCGACGGTGACCCGCGTGCAGCACGATCCGGCACGCACGCAGCTCCGGCGCGCGGTGGCGAAGCTGCGCGAGCGGCTGATCTCGGGCGACGGTCGCTCGCCCTCGGTGAGGCTGCGGCGCACCGGGTCGTCGAGCTTCGACCTGCATGACCTCGAGTCGCTGAGCGCCGGCCTGTCGGAGCGCGTGCTGAGCCTGGTGCGCGAAGGCCACGAGGCCACCGTCGTGTCGTCGTCCGAGGTCGGCATTCACGAGGTGGCGGAGCGCGCCACGAGCCAGCTCCGGCAGGTCTGGCGCGAGAACCGGACACGGCTCGAGGAGACCGGCGCCTGCGACCTCTACGTGGGCTACCCCTTCGTGTCCGGGTCGGCCGGCGGCTACGTCGTGCGGGGGCCGCTGGTGCTCTACCCGACCGACCTCGTCGTCGAGGACCGCGGCGCGCGCACCTGGCGGCTCCGGTGGCGCACCGACGAGGTACCCGTCGTCAACCAGGTGCTGCTGCGACTGCTCTTCAGCAAGAAGGGCTTCGCGCTGCCCGACGCGCTGATCGAGAAGCTCGACGAGCTGGCGGCCGTCTCGCCCGAGGCGGTCGCCGCGGAGCTCGCGCGGCTTGGCCTCGACACGCAGCAGCTCTCGGGCGCGCTCCGGTCATTCGACGACCTGCCGGCCTCGGGCGACGCGGCTGCCGTCGACCGGCTTGCCTTCGAGGAGTGCGCCGTGCTGGGGCTCTTTCCGCAGTCGGGCAGCGACCAGCTCCAGGACTACGACGGGCTGCTCGACGCGCTCGATGACCCCTCCCGCGACCCGGCCGACCTGCTCGGCGCCGCCGGCCTGCTGCTGCCGGCCGCGCTCCGGGAGGCGCTCGGCGTCGACACCAGCGAGCAGACCGCGCCCGACGACATCGAGCCGGTGGTCTATGCCGACCCGAGCCAGCTCGCGGTGCTGCGGCGCGCCCACGAGGTCAGGGCGCTCGTGGTCGACGGGCCGCCCGGCACCGGCAAGAGCCAGGTGATCGTGAACCTCGTCGCCGACGCGATCGCGCGGGGCCAGCGCGTGGCGGTGGTCTGTGAGAAGCGGGCCGCGCTCGACGTGGTCGCCAACCGGCTCGACGCGGTCGGGCTGCGCCACCTGCTGGCGGTGGTCCACGACGTCGGGCTCGACCGCAAGGCGCTGCTGGCCCAGCTCGCGAGCAGGCTCGAGTCGGCGACCGACCGCACCTTTGACCCCGCGGCCTTCGACCGGCTGTGCGAGGACCGCGCGCGGCTCGTCGCCGACCTCTCGTCGCGCCTCGAGGCGCTGGCCTGGCGCACGGCCCCGTCGGAGCCGACGGCGGGCGAGCTTCACGCCGGGGGTGCCGGGCTGGGTGGGCCGACGCTGCCGCCGGCACCCCAGCTCGCGGCGCTCGCTCCCGAGGCGGTCGACGAGCTGGCGCGCGCCCTGGCGCGGCTGCACCCGCACGCGGAGCTGCTCGGCGAGCACCCGCAGCTCGCGCTCCACCTCAAGCCCGAGCGCCGCAGCTTTGCGACCGACACCCACAACGACCTCGCGAACTTCGCCACCGCGAGCGAGTCGGCGGCGATCGTCGCAGAGCGCGCCAGCCAGGCAATCGCCGCGAGCGAGCTGGGCGTCGACACGCTGCTCGGCCTGCGCGACGTGGTGTCGGGGCTGCTCGGCCTGCGCGAGGTGATCGACGGCGAGGGCGGCGACACGATGCAGCGGCTGCTCGAGGCGCAGGCCGACGACAACCGGCTGCGGCGTATCGACGACGCGGTGGCCGACTGGGCCGACGCGGGGCCTGCGCTCGAGCGTCAGCCGGGCCCGGTGACCGGCGACACCACCCAGGCGCTCGACGCGGCGCTCCCGGTCGTCTCCTCGCTCGGCGGGGCCTGGTACCGCTGGTTCATGCCGGCCTGGTGGCGGGCGCGCGGGGTGGTGCAGGGCTGGATCGCGGCACACTGGCCCGAGAGCGCGGCGCGCCCGCTGACCGAGGCGCTGGTGGCCGATGTGCGCGGGCGGCTGCGTGCGGCCCGGGCCTGGACCGGCCTGTTCGGGGCGGTGTCGAGCGTCGGGGTCGACCTCGAGCGGCCCCGCACCCGCGACGACGCCGACCGCTGGGCGCGCGCGGCGGCCCGGGCGACCCGGCAGTACCGGGCGCTCCGCGCGGCGCGTCCGGCGCTCGAGGCGGCGCGGTTGTGGCCCGACGGCTCGACACCGCTGCGGAGCTGGATGCGCCGCATCGAGAAGGTCGCCGAGGCGATCGGCGCGATCGATGCGTGGGAGCAGGCCGCGCGCCCGGTCTCCGAGGCGCTGCCGGCGCTCGGGCCACGCCCCGACGCCTCGGGGCTCCGCGACCTCGGGGTGCAGATCCGCGACGAGGGGCTTGTGTGGGTCGAGGCCGACCGGTTGGTCGCGGCGGCCCGCGCCCTGCACCCGAGCGCAGGCTCGCTGGCGGCGGAGCTGACCCGTACGGCGCGTACGGCCGCTGCGGCGCAGTGGGCCGACGCGGTGCGGGCGGCGTGGGTCCGCGCGCGGCTCGCGGCGGCGGAGCGGAGCTGCCCCGACCTCAAGCGGATCGACGCGATGACGCCGGCCGGCACGCTGCCCGAGGCGGAGGCGCGGCTGGCGGAGCTGTCGCGGCAGATCGCGACGGACTCCGCGTGGCGGGCGATCGTGCTCGCTGACGGCGTGGGCCTGGCGGCCGTTCCCGACGCGGAGCCCCGCCGGCGTCGCACGGCCCCGCAGGCGGCGCGCGAGGCGATGCTCAAGGAGGCGCGCAAGCAGCGGAACCTGCTGCCGCTGCGAACGTTTGTGCGAACGTGGGCGCAGAGGGGGCTGCTCGACACGCTGCCTGTGTGGTTGTTGTCGCCCGAGACGATGTCGGTGTTGTTCACCCACGAGGCGATGTTCGACCTGATCGTGATCGACGAGGCGTCGCAGTGCACGGTCGCGGCAGGATTCCCGGTATTGCTGCGGGGTCGCCGCGTGGTGATCGCGGGCGACGAGCGGCAGATGCCGCCGACCTCGTTCTTCGAGTCAGCGGCGGTCGAGGCCGACGAGATCGCCGAGGAGGACAGCGAGGCGGTCGAGACGCTCGACGGCGAGTCGCTGCTGGTGCTGGCGCGCGAGCGGGTTCCACACACCGGCCTGTCGTGGCACTACCGCTGCCTGTTCGAGGAGCTGATCGCCTTCTCGAACCACGCGATGTACGGGGGCTCGCTGCAGACGATCCCGGCGACGGCGAGCCTTGCGGCGCCGCCGCAGCTCGCCTGGGTGCATGTCGACGATGCCCGGTACGACGCGGGCGTCAACGTGGTCGAGGCCGGCTGTGTGGTTTCGCTGCTGCACGACACACTGCGCGGCGAGAAGCCGCCGACGGTGGGTGTGGTGACCTTCAACCTGCAGCAGCGCAGGGCGATCCTCGACGCGATCGACGCGCGGCTTGAGCAGGACCCTGCCTTCGCGGAGCGGTGGCGCCGCGCGGAGTCCTCGGAGCGGGTCGATGAGCGCCCGTTCGTCAAGAACCTCGAGTCGGTGCAGGGCGATGAACGCGACGTGATCATCTTCTCGCTCGGCCACGCGCCGACAACGCGCCGAAAGCGTGACGGCAGCGAGGAGCGCTACGTGCCGGCGCGCTTTGGGCCGCTCGGGCTCAAGGGCGGAGAGCGCCGCCTCAATGTGGCGGTGTCGCGGGCCAAGCGGCGAATCGTGGTGGTGTCGTCGTTTGAGCCGTCGATGCTGTCGGTGTCGCAGGCGGTCAACTCGGGGCCGCGGCTTTTCAAGTCGTTCCTCGAGTTTGCGTGGCACTTGTCAGCGGGCCGGCGCAGCCAGGCAGACCGTGCGCTCGACCTCGTGCGCGAGGAGACCACCCAGGCGTCACGCCCTGCCGGTGCGCGCAGGCGCCACGGTTTCCTGGTGCCGCTGCGCATGCAGGTGGCGCTGGCGCTGCAGGAGCGAGGCCACCGGGTCGACACCGACATCGGCTCGTCGGGATTCAAGGTGCCGGTCGCGGTGGTCGATCCCAGGTCACCCGACCGTTTCGCGCTGGGCATCCTGTGTGACGAGGGCACCGGGGTCGGTTCGGCCTTCGGCCGCCACGTGCATGTGCCGCACGTGCTGTCGGTGCGCGGCTGGCGCGTGGTGTCGGTGAATGCCCGCGAGTGGGACCGCGACCGCGCCGGCGTGCTGCGCCGGCTCGAGGCAGCGATCGCGGAGGCGTGACGCCGCACCCGCGGCCACCTACCGCCGCCGGTAGCTAGACGCCGAGCGTGACAGGATCGCGTGCACCAGCCCGGGCGCGTGGCGACCCACGAAACCAGCAAATTTGCCATGCCAGGTGAACACATATTCACGCTCGCGGCTGGCGATGGCATCGGCCATGACCCGCGCGGCCGGCTCGGTCTTCCACATCAGCTTCGCAGGCCGCTTGTCGGTGAGCTCGGGCCGGTACACGCCCTGGTTGTCGACCTGCGCGATCTCGGACTCGACAAACCCCGGGTGGATCGTCGTGCAGCTCACGCCACTGCCCGACAGCTCCATCGACAGGGTCTGGCCGATCGCACGCACCGCGTACTTCGACGCGTGGTAGGCGCCCACGCCGGGCGAGCAGACAAGCCCGGCGACGCTGCCGATCAGCACCACACGCCCCTGTGTCTTCTTGAGCTCGGGCAGCGCATGGTAGACCGTGGAGCCCAGGCCCACGACGTTGGTCTCGAACTGCCGGCGCCAGTCGGCCGCGGTCAGGTTCTCGATGCGGCCCGCGACGCCAAACCCCGCGTTTGCCACCGCGATGTCGAGCCGCCCCGCCTCGCGTACCACCTGGGCAACGGCCCGCGCCACGCTCTCGTCGTCGGTCACGTCGCAGGCAATTGCCCACGCGCGCCGCCCGGTTGCCCGGATCGCCGACACCGCCTCGTCGAGCCGGTCGGCCCGACGACCCGACACCGCCACGTCGCAGCCCCGGCGTGCCAGCTCGACGGCGAGGTACTTGCCAAGCCCGGTTCCGCCACCGGTGATCCACACAACCTTGTCACTCAGCGATTCTGCCACGGTATCCTCCGTCTGGGTTCTCGGCTTCGAAGAGACCTGTCATGCTGCCGGCGAAACCACCGCCTCTGGCACCGGCCCCGACGGCGGCAGGTTCGGCGTTGCGAGGCGGGAGGCCTGCGTCCAGAGCCGCTCCGCACGCCGCTCCCAGTCGGCGAGGGCCGCGGGATCCGGGGTTTTCGGGAATCCCCGAAAATGGAACCGCATCGCGTGGCCGAGCGCGCCGGCCCAGCCAAACGATAGCAGCAGCGGCGCCAGCGCGCGTGTGTGGGGAGCAAGCCGGGCCACATCGCTCCAGCCGAGCCGGTACGGGACCTGGTCGAGCGCCCTCGAGATCGAGTCGGGGTGAATCGCCCCGCACGCGATCAGAGACCTCGACTGCTCCGGGCTCAGCGACGACGACAGGTATCGAAACGGCTGGTACATCACGCACACGGCGCCGACACCTGTCTGGTAGGCCACGTTGAAGGGCCAGAGCGCCTCGAGGGTGGCTGCCCCCCCTCGCAGCGCCGACTCGACCGCGTGCGCGGCCGCGTGCGCGGCGCGCATGCCCGGGGCCACCCCGCTGCCGTGTGACGAGAAGACCTGCCCGACGTTGTTGCCGATGCGCACGAGCCCGGGCGCGACGAAACCGTGGGTCAGCGGCCGCAGCGGGATCAGCCCGCCTCCGCCGAGCAGCCGGCGACCGACCCACGGCGTCGACTCGATGAAGTCAGACGCGATGCGGCTGCCCGAGCGCAGGCCGGGCCGCGCCATCGCGCCCGTCAGGATCGCCACCTGCCGGTCGGCCGGCAGCACCATCACGTTCAGCACCGAGTATCCTCCCTCGACGCCCGTGCGGCTGAAGGTGTCGCCCGCCAGCAGCCCCTCTGCGTCGAGCCAGCGCTCCGCCGCCGCGACGTCGTGGACCTCGTGCACGGCCTGGAAGGCGGAGCAGACGTCGAGGTCGGCCCGGAGCGCACGGACGGCACGGCCCATGAAGCCGGACGCGTCGACGACCACGCGCGCCCGGTGCCGCTCGCCCCCGAACCGCACCTCGCGGCAGTGGCCGTCCCATTCGTCGACCTCTGCCTCCGACCCGAAGCGGAGCTGCGCACCGGCCTCGACCGCGAGGTCGAGCAGCCAGCTCGTCAGCGCGTGCATGTCGACCTCATACGACGGCGGGCTGTCGACCACCTGCCGGGCCGAGCCGTCAGGCGACGCGAGCACGAAGCGGTGGCCACCGTAGAAGATCACCGGGTCGGGCGGCTCGCCGAGCCCCAGGTCACCAAACAGCCGGCGCTCGACCCCGTTGATCCAGCTCGCCCCGACCCGCGGCCGCTCCCGCTTGTCGACCAGCGTCACCCTGAGGCCCGCGCGCGCCGCGAAGAGCGCCGCGGCGGCTCCGGCCGAGCCGGCTCCAAGGACGATGCAGTCTGTCATGCGGGGCCTCGCGTCACGGGCGGCGTGCCAGGCGCGGGCGCCGGGCGCGTCAGATTCTGGCAGAGCCCCGGCGACCTCGCAACCGGCGTCGACCTGCCGCGCCGGCTGCCGGTGAGCGCGTCAGTCGGCGAGGATGATCTCGGTCTCGCCCGGGCCGACCTGGTCGCGCCAGTAGTCCTTGAACCGCTCCTTGAGCGACTTCTCGACCTGCCTGATGCGCTCTCGCGACACGTTGAATTCCTCACCGATTTCTTGCAGGCTCAACGGCTCGTCGGCCACGACGCGGCGGTCCCAGATCGCCAGCTCGCGCGCGTCGGTGATGCTGGTTCGAAACTCGCTGAGCGCCTTGCGGATGCGCTCTGACAGGTCGGCCGAAACCACCTGCTCGTCGGGGAGCTGCACGTCAGAATCCGAGATGATTTCTCCGAGCGGGGTCTCCTCGAAACCGGGCGCGGGGGCATCGAGTGACATCGCCGGTGCGTCGAGCACCCGCGCCACGCCGATGACGTCCTCCTCATCGACCCCGAGGTGCTCGGCGAGCTGCCGTGTGGTCGGCGACAAGAAACCCTGCCGCACGAGCTGCTCGCGCGCCTTGGCGAGGTTGTAGAAGAGCTTGCGCCCCGACCGCGTGCTCCCGACCTTCATGAACTGCATCACGTTCATCAGGTAATTGAGGATCATCGCGCGGATCCAGTACTGCGCATAGCTGGTGAATTTCACGCCGCGGTAGGGGTCGTAGCGGCGGATGGCCTCGGCGAGCCCCACGTTGCCCTCCTGCACGAGCTCCATCAGCGAGGTCTTGCGGCGGTGGTACTCGCGGGCGATCTTCACCACGAGCCGCAGGTTCGACATGATCAGCGACCGCGCCGCCTCGACATCGCCCGACCGGTGGTAGCGCTCCGCGAGGTCCTGCTGCCGCTCCGCCGGCAGCGGGTCGAGGTTGCGGAGCTGAGCGAGGTAGGTGGTCAGCGGGTCGGCGCCGGTCAGCAGCGGGCTCGAGATCGTCGAGAGCGCGTAGGCGGTCGACGGGAGCTGGTGCGAGATGGGATCGAGCGGGAGCGGGATATCGTCGCCGGCGAGCTCAATCACCGCGCCGTCGGGGGGCTCGACATCGAAGATCGACGCGGTGACCGGGTCGTCGGCCAGCTCCCTGTCAAGCAGCTCCCCGTCGAGGGCCTCGAGCGAGGGACGCGCACGCGGCGGGGCATCGACCTCGACGACGCGGCGTGTCGGTGGTTGAAGCGGATCTGACTGCTTGCGTGCGACCGTTGTGACCATCGTTCGTTTGCTCACCCTGTGCCACGTCGACGACGAC
>JBILLP010000506.1:0-3032 GCA_044376025.1 Bradymonadia bacterium | reverse complement strand
CTCGCTCGACATGTACGTCACGGCGACCTCGTCGCGCGCCCACCTGATCATCCCGCCACCCTCGCCGCTGGAGCGTGACCACTTTCCGCTCGCGCTGCTGGGCGTCGCGATCCGCAACCACGCCCGCTACCACGCGCCGGTGCTGCCGACCGCGGGTGAGCTGCGTTCAGACGGCGACACGCTGATCGGCATCTCGACCGAGCTGTTGCGCCTCCGCGGGGGCCTCAAGGCCCGCGGCACGCGCACGGTGCTCGAGGCGCTCTCTGGGAGTGGCGTCGAGCGGCTCATCGACGCGGGCTTGCAGTCGGGGCCCTATGGCCGGCTCCGGAACCCGCTGCGCGGCGAGGCGTTGTCGCTGTCGCGGCTCCGCGCCGCGCCCGACGGCATCGACCTCGGGCCGCTCGTGCCGGTGCTTCCGGCACGGCTCAACACGCCCGACAAGGCGGTGAACCTCGCTCCCGAGCCCCTGACCGCCGACCTGCGCCGCGCGCTCGGGACGCTGCGGCGGCCCCCGCCCGCCCTCGTGCTGATCGGCCGGCGGCACGCCCGGAGCAACAACACCTGGCTGCAGAACTCCGAGCGGCTCGTGCGAGGCAAGCCCTCGTGCACGCTCTTTCTGCACCCCGCCGACGCCGCGGCGCGCGGCGTGGCCGACGGCTCGTGGGTGCGCCTGTCGTCGAGCGTCGGCGCCGTCGAGGTCCAGGCGGTCGTCACCGACGCGATCATGCCCGGCGTCGTGAGCCTGCCGCACGGCTGGGGTCACAAGGCCAAGGGCGCCCGGCTGCGCGTCGCCAACGCGGCGCAGGGGGCGAACATCAACGACCTGACCGACCCGCGCGCCATCGACACGCTCACCGGCACCTCGGTCCTGACCGGCGTCGCGGTCGAGCTCGAGCCGCTGGCGCACGCGGCGGAGTGAGGCTCGGCCACCACCCGCGCGCGGCGCGCTTGCGCCTGCGTCGTGCGCGGGCCTAGCCTCGCGGGTCGACGCTTCCCGCGGACCCCGCGTGCCCCACGAGCCAGCCATGCCCCCAGCCGCCAGCCGCCCCGCCTTGCGCCATGGGTGACGCCCCCGACGCACAGGCGGGCCGCCGGCAGGCCTGGCTGGGCGCGCTGCTCGGCGGGGCGCTCGTGGCCACGCTGGTCGGCGGGCTCGTGCTCCGCTCGCTCTTCGTGGCGATCCCGCAGAGCTACGACGCGCTCCTCTACGGGCGCTCGCTGTGGGGCATCGCGACCGGGCACGGCTTCAACCCGGTCTATGGCACGCACTGGCTGGGTATCCACGCCAACCTTGCCCTCTGGCCGCTGGCTCCGCTGGCGCGCCTGTTCGAGCCGACCGCCGTGCTCGCCGTCATGTCGGCGCTCTCGCTCGGCGCGACCGCGGCCCTCGCGGGACGGGAGGCCGGGCGCATGGCCCGCGACGGCGCGCTCCTGCGGTCGCTCGGTGTGGCGCTGCTGGTCGGGCTCGCCACCCCGCTGGTCACCAACCCCTTCTTGTTCGACGCACGGCCCGAGGCGCTCGCGGTGCCGCTCCTGACCGCCGCGCTGCTCCGGGCACGGCGGCTCGGCGCCTTCGACGCTCGCGCGCTGCTGCTGGCGACGGCCGCGGCGGCGACGCGCGAGGAGTTCGCCGCGCTCACGGCGTTGGCGCTGCTCGCCGCCCCGGTGCCGTGGACACGTCGCGACGTGCGACGACGCGCGCTGCTGGCGTTCGGGCTGCTCGCCGCCGCCGTGTGCTACCTCGGCTGGGTCCGCCCGGGCCTCGACGGCGGCTTCTCGGGCGCCCGGGCGGTGTCGGCAGCGGGTGACCTCGTCGGGGTCGGTGACGCCGCGGCGTGGACCTACCGGGCGACGCTGCTCGCCTCGCTGGCGCTGTCGGCCGGTGGCCTCGCGCTGGTCGGCTTCCGCTGGCTCGGCACGGCGCTCGCGGGCGTCGTCTTCTGCCTGGCGATCTCCAAGCATGGCGAGCTGGCGATCCGCTTTCACTACGCCATGTTCCTGGCGCCCGGCCTCGTGGTCGCGATCGTCGACGGGCTCGCGCGGACTCGGCTTGGGACGGGCAGGGCGCTCACGATCGCCGGGTTCGCCGGGCTGCTCCTCACCTGGCACCACGGCTCGCTGCCGCTGTCGCGCACCTACGACGACGCCTTCTTCGGGCTGCTGCCGAGCGGACGTCTCGAGCGCCTCGCAGAGGTGCGCTTGATCGTCGACGCGATCCCGCCCGGCGACGGCGTGGCGCTGCCCTACATCGTGGCCTCGTCGCAGGCCGACCGCACGACGATTCTCTCGATGGAGACGCTGGCGCGCGAAGTGCGGGCGACTCGCTCGCTGCCGGCCGGTGTCGACCACGTCGGGCTGCTCCCGGCCGACTTCGAGGGGCTCGGGCAGGGGCTGGTCTACCAGGCCGGTGCCCGCCTCGCGGCGTGGGTGCCCGGCTACTTCGCGCTGCTGACGACGCGCCCGGTCGACGTCGCGGCGGCGCTGCCCGGCATCGAGTGCCCCACGACCGTGGCGACGCCACGGCTGCGCTGGCCGGTGGCCGGGCTCGAGCTGGCGGAGTACGACGGCGGGGCCTGGCTGCAGCGGACCGGTCCGCCCCCGGACGCGCCTCCGGCGCTGCTCGCCCGGCTGGAGCAGGGCCGCCCGGTGCCGCGCTCGCCGTTTGCGGGGCTGCTCCGGCTCACCGAGCTGCCGGTGGGCTGCCGGGTGCGCGTCGAGGGCGACGCCGGCGACCCGTGGGTGCTGCTGCGTGCCGACGGCACGACCCTGCAGCCTGAGCCGCGCGAGGTTTCGCCACCGAACACACAGGGAGGTCCACCGTGAAGATCTGGGTCGATGCCGACGCGCTGCCGCGCGACGTGCGGGAGCTGGTCGAGCGCGCCGCGTTGCGGTTGCAGGTCTCGACTGTGCTGGTCGCCAACCGCATGATCCAGCCCCCGGTCGGGAACCCGTGGGTCAACACACAGCAGGTGCTCGACGGCCCCGACGTCGCCGACCAGCACATCGTCGACCACGCGGAGCGCGGCGACCTG
>JBILLP010000505.1:0-3035 GCA_044376025.1 Bradymonadia bacterium | reverse complement strand
TGCCCGGGCGGGCGTCGTCGAACTGCCCGCGGTAGAACAGCCGACCCCCGCCGTCGAACAAGAAGAAGTCGGGCGTGCAGCGGGCGGTGAAGTCACGCGCCACCTGCTGCGTGGGGTCGAAGCAGCAGTCGAAGCGCCATCCCATCGACTCCGCGGCGCGGCGCAGCTCGTCGGGGCCGTCCTCGGGGTGCGTCTCGATGCTGTTCGAGCCGATCGCAATCACCCGGAGCCCGCGGTCCACCCAGGCGTTCGCGAGCCCGACCAGCACCGGCACGATGTGCCGGACGTAGGGGCAGTGGTTCGAGATGAACATCACGAGCGTGCCGGGCTGCCCCGTGGCGCTGCCGGCGACCAGGCGCCCGCTTGAGACGTCGCGGAGCTCGAACGGCGGCATCGGGGTGCCGAGCGGAAGCATCGACGAAGGGGTACGCGCCATGACGGTCCGGGGCAGGGGCGGGGACAACGGGGCCTCGTCGGTAGCGCACGACCGGGAGCAGGCCAAGGGCGGGCGCCGACGCGTTCGCTGGTGACGGATCGGTGACGGCGTGCTAGCCTCCGCGCGCACTCCGTAGTGGGCCATGCAGGACGAGATCCGACTCGACGCGATCACCCTCGGCAGCGACGCCACCCGCGTCGACTGGGTGGTCGACTCGCGGCTCGTGTCGGGGCTCCACGCCCGCATCGTCTCTCGCGGCAGCAGGCTGCTGCTCGAGGACCTCGGCAGCACCAACGGCACGTTCCTGCGCGGGGAGAGGCTGCGGCCCGGCACGCCGGTCGAGGTCTCGGTCGGCGACCTCTTCACGCTCGGGCGCCAGACGGCGGTGCTCGTCGACCGCGCGCTGCTGGCGAAGTTCGAGCCGGGTTCGAGCTGGCGCGGCCCCCAGACGCTCCAGACCCGCATCGTCAGCGAGCCGCCGGTCGCGCCGCGCACCGCCCCGGCGCCGTCGCATCCGCCCGTCGAGCTCGAGGTTACCCACGAGTCGGGGCTCGATGACACGCACCAGGGGCTGCCCGACGAGGGCCCGGTCCCGGTCAGGCGCCCCACGCCCGCCGACTTCGCCGTCGAGGTAGACCCCCCCGCCGCCTCAGCCTCGAGCCTGTCGATCGGCTACGCGGAGGGCAACGACATCGTCGTGACGAACCCGGTCGTCAGCGGCCGCCACGCCCGGCTCTACCTCGACCGCGGTCGGCTCGTGCTCGAGGACCAGACCTCGACCAATGGGACCTGGCTCGGCGGCCAGCGCGTGCACCGCGTCATCGTCAGGGTCGGCGACGCCGTGATGCTCGGGTCGCATCGTCTCGAGATCGACGAGGCGATGGTCGACCGGCTGCGCGATCGCGACGCCGCCCGCGCGGTCCGCACCGGGGTCGTCGAGGCGTCGGGGGCTGCCCCGGGCGCCGATCTGCAGGCCTTCAAGTCGATCCGCGTCGGCCGCGACCCGCTCAACGAGCTGGTCATCGACGCCCCGATGGTGTCGTCGTTCCACTGCGTCATCGCGGTGCTGCCGGGAGGCGGCCTGCAGGTCCGCGACGAGGGCTCGACCAACGGCACCTGGCTCAACAGCCGCGAGAACCGGATCACCACCGCCACGATCCGGCTCGACGATGTGCTCTACCTCGGCAGCTACCGTCTGCCGATCTCGCGCCTCGCCTCGCTGCTCGGCGATGCGGAGCGCAAGGGCAACGAGATCGCGCTGCCGCCCAAGCAGGTGGTGGTGATCGGGCGCGACGCCTCTGCGGTCGACGTCGTGATCGATCGACCCCAGGTCAGTCGGCGCCACGTCGAGCTCAGGCTGCTTGGCGGCGACCAGGTCGAGGTGCGCGATCTGGGCAGCTCCAACGGTACCTTCGTCAACGGGCAGCGGCTGCGGGGTGTGGCCCGGGTCGGGTTCAAGGACCGGGTCTCGCTCGGCAGTGTGCAGTTCCGCATCGACGTCGCGGCAGGGCTGATCCGCAAGGAGTACCACGGCGACATCATGCTGCAGGCGGAGGGCATCTGCGTCGATGTCCCCGACGGCCGCCGCGGCACACGACGCATTGTCGATGACGTCAGCTTCACCGTCTACCCGACCGAGTTCGTGGGGCTGATGGGCCCCTCGGGCGCCGGCAAGACGACGCTGATGATGGCGCTCAACGGCTACACGCCGCCCTCCGCCGGCCGCAGCGTCGTCAACGGCATCGACCTCTACGACAACTACGACTCGTTTCGCGGCAACATCGGCTACGTGCCGCAGGACGACATCATCTTCCCGCAGCTCACGGTCTACGAGTCCCTCTACTACACCGCGCGGCTGCGGCTGCCGGCCGACACGACGCGCGACGAGATCGATCGCAAGATCGAGCAGGTGCTGCAGAAGCTCGAGATCCAGCAGACGCGCGACGTGCTGATCGGTGACGCCACCCGCAAGGGCATCTCGGGGGGCCAGCGAAAGCGCGTCAACCTCGCCCAGGAGCTGATCACCGAGCCATCGCTGCTCTTCCTCGACGAGCCGACCTCGGGGCTGGCCTCCGAGGATACCATCAACGTCATGCGGCTGCTCCGGACGCTCTCCGATGACGGAAAGACCATCCTGCTGACGATCCACCAGCCGTCGCTCGAGGCCTATCGGCTGATGGACAACGTCATCTACCTCGTGCAGGGCGCGATGGCCTACTACGGCCCCTCGCACCCGGACTCGATCCTCTACTTTCACCCCGACGTGGCACCGGGGCCCGAGCGTGACCGGCTGCTCGCCGACCCCGCGAGCGCGATGCGGCCACTGGCCGTCGACCAGCGCGCGGCCCTCTCGGAGCCGACCCCGCAGGCGAGGCAGGAGCGCATCCGTGAGCTCACGGCGCGGCGCCGCGCCGAGTACACCGCGTCGCGGTACCACAAGGAGCTGGTCTCCGACCGGCTCGTCTCCGCGCGTGACGTCGACATCCACCAGGGGAGCAAGCAGAAGACGACGCGGCACGGCATGTGGCGCCAGTGGGCGGTGCTGTCGGCACGCGCCGCGCGCATCCGCTGGAAGGACCGCGCCAACACCGCGATCCTG
>JBILLP010000504.1:0-3041 GCA_044376025.1 Bradymonadia bacterium | reverse complement strand
GGACCGACGAGGCAGAGAAGTACTCCCCTGCCTGGATCCGGGTGCCGCGGAGCGTCCGGTCGGGGGTCTCGAGCAGGTCGCCCGACGCCGAGAGGGTCGAGACCCGGTAGCGGTTGCCCTCGGTGACCGGGATCGTGATGTAGACGCGCGTCCGGTCGCGGCTGAGCGACACGATGGGCTGGCCCACCGAGACGTCGAGGTAGCCCTGGTCGTAGTAGAGGACCCGGATGCGCTGCAGGTCGATGTCGAACGAGCTCTCCTTGAAGGTGCCAAGGCCCGACAAGAAGCTCAGCCAGGTACCCGGCCGCGTCTCGATGTTGTCCTGGATGTCGCTCGACGCGATCCCCTCGTTCCCGACGAAGGTGACGCGGGCGACACGGACCTCCTGGGACTCGGTGATCGTGTAGGTGACCTTGACCTCATGGGGAGAAATGGTCTCGACCTTGGGGGTTACCTCAGCGAGATAGTAGCCCTTTTCGCGGTAGAGCTCCTCGATGGCCGTGACGCCCGCCTGCACCTTCTGCTGGTTGAGGATCGAGCCCTTGCGCACCTGCAGCTTGTCGAGGATGTCCTGCTCCTCGAGGGCGTCCTCGCCCTCGACGACCACTTCGCTCACGCTCGGCCGCTCCGCGACGATGACGGTCAGGACCACGCCGCTGCGGCCCGGGGCCGGGCGGGCATCGATGCTCACGTCGTCGAAGAATCCCATGCCGTAGACCGCACGCACCGTGTCCCCGAGCGCGCGTGCCTCGACACGATCACCGGGGTGAAGCCGAAGCTGCCGGCGCACCGCCTCTGCCTCGACGTGGACGGTGCCCGAGATCTCGATGGCCGTGATGAGCGGCGCATCGGGGCCTCCTTGCGCCAGGGCGCGCGGCGCGGCCGCCGTGACCCCGACCAGCGCCAGCAGCGCGGCGAGCAGGCACTTGGTGAGAAGGGACCTCACGCAGGGACCTCGCGAGGATGATCCACCCACGGCTCGATCCGCCCGCCGGCCATGTGGAGCCGGCGGTGCATGCTGTTCGCCAGCCCGGTGTGGTGGGTCACCACGACCACCGCGACGCCCTTCTCGCGGACCAGCCCGTCGAGCAGCTCGAGAATCTGGGTCCCGGTGGCGTCGTCGAGGTTCCCGGTCGGCTCGTCGGCAAGCACAAGCGGCGGCTCCATCACCAGCGCCCTCGCCAGGGCGACGCGCTGCTGCTCGCCGCCCGACAGCTCGCTCGGCAAATGCGTCAGGCGGTGCCCGAGCCCGACGCGCTGGAGCATCGATTCGGCGCGGGCCGAAGCCTCGGAGCGGGGGCGACGCGCGATCAGCGCCGGCATCGACGCATTCTCGAGCGTCGTCAGCTCCGGGAGCAGGTGATGGAACTGGAAGACGAACCCGACGAACGAGCCCCTGAAGGCCGCGAGCCGCGCCTCAGGGAAGCCGAACACATCGTGGCCGTCGAGCACGACCCTGCCCGCAGAGGGCCGGTCGAGCGTCCCCAGGATCTGCAGCAGTGTCGACTTGCCCGCACCGCTTCGCCCCGTGATGGCAAGCGTCTCCCCTCGACGGATCTCCAAATCGATGGACCGGAGGACCTCGATCGGGGTGCCGTCCTTGACGAACGTCTTGGTCAGGCCCTCCGCGCGGACCAGGGGATGCGTCACTTGGCTACTCAATCGTTTCGCAGCCCGCTGATAGGGTCGAGCGCAGCAGCTTGCACAGACGGGTAGATCGTTGCAAGCAGGCTCAACGGAAAGGCGACGAGGACCACCGCCAGCACCTCGATGGGGTCGACATCAACCGGAAGGCGGTCGATGTAGTAGACATTCGGGTCGAGCGGAAAGCCCACCTCGAGCAGGTAGATCACACCCCCGAGCCCGACCGCGAGCCCGATCAGCGTGCCAAGCCCGCCGATGATCGCGCCCTCGTACCAGAAGATGCGGCCAATCGACCGCCCCGTCGCGCCCATCGACTTCACGATGGCGATCTCGCGACGCTTCTCGATGACAATCATCATCAGCACGCAGACGATCGCGAAGCTCGCGACGATGATGATGATGCTGAGCACGCAGTACATCACCAGCTTCTCGAGCTTGAGAGCGCCGAAGAGGTTTCGGTTCAGCTCCTTCCAGTCCCGGGCCTCGAGCCCGCTCGCCCCCGTGGCGGCGAGCGACGCGGTGACCGCGTCGCGGAGCTCGGTGGACCGGTCGAGGTCGGCCCCCCGGACCTCGACGCCGGTGACCGAGCCGGCCGGAAGCCGCATCAGCCCCCGCCCCACGTCGAGCCGAGTGAACACCAGCTTCGAGTCGTACTCGTACAGCCCCGTGTAGAAGAGCGCGACGACCCTGAAGGGCCTCGACCGCGGGATGAACCCCGTCGGGCCAACGTCGCCCTCGGGGTCGATGATGTTGACCACGCTGCCGACATCGACCGCGAGCATGTCGGCAAGCTCGGTGCCGAGCACACAGCCCGGGTACTCGAGCAGCCCTGCAGCCGGCCGATCCGCCAGGTCGCGGACCGGCAGCGCCGGCATCCCAGAGCCCTCCGCGAGGCCAGGCAGCGCCGGCATCCCAGAGCCCTCCGCGAGGCCAGGCAGCGCCGGCATCCCAGAGCCCTCCGCGAGGCCAGGCAGCGCCGGCATCCCAGAGCCCTCGTCGGGGTCGCCTGAACCGGTGACCCCGGTCGCCGCGTTGACCTTCTGCCGAAGCCGCTCGATGTCCCGGTTCGCCTTCTCGAGTCGTTCGATCGCGGCCGAGGCCTCGCGCTGCAGCCGCTCATAGTCGACGCCCGAGCCCTCCGCAGAGCCCTCGCCAGGCAGCAGCGTCGAGGGAGCGAACCTCATCGGCCTCCGCCGCGCCTCATTCGGGCGGTCGAGCCAGGCGAGCTCCCCCGACTTGATCGTCGAGGCCAGCCGTGACGTGTGGGCCGCGCGCTCCCACTCGATGCCCCGGACAACGATGCCGGCGTAGCTGATGCTCGACGACATCATCATCTCGGACTCCACGAAGGGGGACACCCCCTCGACCCCGGGAACCTGCGCGATGCGCTGGACCAC
>JBILLP010000039.1:0-11732 GCA_044376025.1 Bradymonadia bacterium | reverse complement strand
TCATCAGCGCTTCGCAGGCGGAGACGACGCCGTTCCTGAAGATGCCCTCGATCGCCTGGATGCGCGCCTCCTCGTGGTGGTCCTCCACGAACCTGACGAGCTCCTGGGCGATCTCGGGGCTCTGCTGCTCGGCGGCCAGGTGGAGGATCGAGACCTTGCGCTCGGGGCTGCGCCAGTAGTCGTTGCTCATCGCACGGAGCAGCTCGAGCAGAAAGGCCTGGAGCTGCTCTGCGGACCAGAACCGGGCAAGCACCTTGAGCGCCCAGTGCGGCGAGGCCTTCGAGGTCCGGGCGTAGGCCGCGACGGCGGGCGCGACGCCGACCCCGAGGTCAACCAGCAGGTCGAAGATGTACTCCTTCTCCTGCTGATCCATCGTGTAGTTCGGGGTGATGTGCTCGAACCGTGCGAGCATCACGGCGACCGAGTCGATGTCGCCCTCGCGGACAAGCTGGGCGGCCGACTGCGCAGCGTCGAGACGGTCGCCGGACTGATAGTACATGTTCGTCAGCTTCTTGAGCGCCCGCTCCCGGGTGCGACGAACCTTTGCATCCTTCGAGAAGTAGTCGGCCAGACCCATGGATTCGAATCCTCTCCGAGATGACGTCTCCGGAGCGCCGCAGCGCTGGGCGCGGCATCCTAGCCCCGGGACAACAACATGCACGCAAAAAATGGCGGCCTCGTCGACCCGCGGCGTGCGCCGGTTGACAGGCCCGCCGCGTCAGGCAGAGACGGGTCGAGAGCCGGCCAGCGGCTCCGACGGCGGGAGAACGGTGATGCAGCAACGAAGATTCCAACGAAGGGAGGTCGCCGGCATCGCGACTGCGGTTGAGGTCGACCCTGCCGGGGTGGTCATCGGGTACGCAGACGGCCGGCCGGTCGAGCCGGGCTGGCTCGAGCTCGCCCAGGCGGCTCCGCTGCTCGCGGTCGCAGAGCCGTCGAAGATCGTCTGCGTCGGGCTGAACTACCGGCGACACGCCGAGGAGATGGGCAAGGGGCTGCCAGAGGTGCCGCTGATCTTCATCAAGCCGAGCACGGCGGTGGTGGGGCCCGGCGGGTGGATCGAGCTGCCGCCAAGCTCCGCCGAGGTGCACTTCGAGGGGGAGCTGGCGGTGGTCATCGGGCGACGGGCGTCGCGCGTGGCCGCCTCGGACGCGATGGACCATGTCGCGGGCTTCACGCTGATGAACGACGTGACCGCCCGGGACATCCAGCGCGTCGAGAACAAGTACACGCGGGCCAAGGGGTTCGACACCTTCGCGCCGCTCGGCCCGACCCTGGTGTCGGGTCTCGACCCTGACGAGCTGCACCTGCAGACGTGCGTCCAGGGTGTGGTGCGGCAGTCTTCGGGCTGCGACGACCTGATCTTCAAGGTCCCCGACTTGATCGCCTTCATCAGCGACGTCATGACCCTTCTCCCGGGCGACGTGATCAGCACCGGGACGCCGGCCGGCGTGGGCAGGCTCGAGCCTGGCGACGTCGTCGAGGTCAGCATCCCGCAGATCGGGACCCTGCTGAACCCGGTCAGGCTGCGATGATGCGGCGGCCGTCGCGGTAGACGGCAGCGAGGCGGGGCGCGGGGTCGCAAAAGAGCCAGGCGTCGAGCAGCGTCTCTGCGTCCCCGACTCGCGGTAGCGCCGCGTCGAAGGCGACGAGGTCGGCGGCGCGGCCGACCTCGATCTCGCCGGAGTCGAGCCCGAGCGAGCGCGCTCCGTGCAGGGAGCCCATCGGCAACAGCGCATCGCGCGGGGCGAGGAGGTTGCGCTCCGGCACCGTCAGGGCGTTGCGGCGCTCCGCCCGGAGCCGCTCGTGGTACTCGAGGAGGCGCAGCTCCTCGCGCGGGGAGACGGAGGTCTGCGAGTCGGTGCCGATTGCGATCGGGATGCCGCGGCGGAGGAGCTGCCGCGCCTCGATGAAGCCGTCACCGAGGTCACGCTCGGTGGTCGGGCAGGCGCACACGGTTGTTCCGGTGCGCTGCAGCCGGTCGAGGTCGTCATGGGCGAGGTGCGTGCCGTGCACGATGGTGGTTCGCGGCCCGAGCGCGCCGAGCTGCTCGAGGACGAGGAGCGGCTCGGCACCGTACTCCTCGAGGCTCTCGCGCAGCTCGCGCCGCTGCTCGCAGGCGTGGATGTGGAAGGGCAGCCGCTCAGCGGCCGCGAGTGCGGCGACGGTGCGGATGGTCGCGGCGGAGCAGGCCCGGATGGAGTGGCAGCCCGGTATGATCGACACATGGTCGCCGGTGGCGTCCGCGCGGATTGCGTCGAGAAGCCGCAGGTAGGTGTCGGCGTCGGTGGTGTCGAAGCGGACCTGGTTGGGGGCGAGCGGGCGCCCGACGCCACCTCGCTCGTAGGCGACAGGGATGAGCGCGATGCGGATGCCAGCGTCGCGCGCCGCCTCGACATGGGCGACCGCGAGCCGCGACATCGGCTCGTAGAGGGCGCCGTCGGGCTGGCGGTGCAGGTAGTGGAACTCCCCGACCGAGACGTAGCCGTGGGCGACCATGGCGCGGTAGCACTCGAGGGCGACGGCGTAGGCCTCGTCGGGCGTGAATCGCATGGCGACGGCGTACATGCGCTCGCGCCAGGACCAGAAGTCGTCGTCGGGGTGCCCGGGGTCGAGGTGCTGCGTGGCTCCGCGCATGGCCCACTGGAAGGCATGGGAGTGCGCGTTGTGAAAGGCGGGGAGCAGCAGCGCGTGGCGCGATTCACCGTGCTGCGGGCGGGCACCCGTGTCGATGCGGGCGATGCGGCCGCGTTCGATGGTGATTCGGACGCCGGGTTCGAGGCGGTGTCCGAGCCGAACCCAGTCGGCGAACACCGTCCCCGCGTTCGGGCTCAAGGGAGGTCGTCGGACGAGACGACCATGCCGTCGGCGGCGGCCTGGGCCCCGGTGAAGATGGAGCGGGCCTGTGCCTCCATGACGTCGAGGTCATCGTCGTCATGCCGGGGGTCATGGTGCGTGAGCAGGAGCCTTCGAGCGCCAGACCGAAGGGCGAACTCGGCGGCATCGAGGTTCGTGGAGTGACCCCAGCCGACGTGGTTGGGGTACTCGTCGGCGGTGTACTGGCTGTCGATGAGCAGGACATCGGCGCCCTGCGAGAAGGCGCCCAGGGCCTGCTGGTCGGTCCTGGCGAGCTCGACATCGCCGGTGAAGACGATGCGTCGACCGCCGAGGGAGAACCTGAAGGCGGTGCAACCGCCGGGGTGCTCGACGGGCATCCAGTCGATCTCGACGCCGTGGAAGTGGGTGTTGCCCTGCTCCTCGAGCGCGGTGTGGACATACTTGACGCCCGAGCCGGTGCGGAGGTCGACGGGGAAGAGGGGCGGGCGGTTGAGGTCGAAGAGTGCGTCGAGGACGGTGACACCCTGTCGGGGCACGCCGCGGACATCGAGGGTCCACCCGGGCATGTAGATCGCCCCGCAGTGCGGGAAGCCGAGGACGTGGTCCCAGTGGAGGTGGGTCATCAGCAGGAGCGTCGGCTTGAGGTCGGTGGCGTGCCTGCGTCCGAACTCCGCGAGGCCGCTGCCGGCATCGACGAGGATCCGGGCGTGGCCAAGGTCGAGCTCAAGGCAGGTCGTACGACCGCCGTGCCTGACGTGCTGCAGGCCGGACACGGGGACGCTGCCGCGGGTTCCCCAGATGCGCAGGTGCCAGTTTTGGGCCATCGAGCCGCGGGGTTACCGCCACGCACAGAAAGGGTCTGCGCTCCCGTGACAGATGATACCTTTCTGGGGACAACATGCCAATTCCCACGAGAAGAATTCGTGAACTCCGCGCAAACACATGGCGTTGACGGCCTCCGACGCCCGGGCTCCATGCCGCGGTGTGCCCTCGCGTCCGTTGCGCCGCTCCCGCGACCCGCTACACTCCTCCGCCCGGTCCCACCCGCCCGCATGGTCCCTGCCGACGTGAACGAACTGCTGTACATTCGACTGGCCGAAGCCATCGCAGAGGCCCCCGAGGAGTCGAGGGCACGCCTGTCGCGCGCCGCCGGCGGCGCCACCGACCCCGAGCAGATCGCCCGGTCCCTCGCGCAGCCGCGACGGCTCGTCGAGCGGCTCCGCAAGCTCGAGCCGCGCGTCGAGTCGCTCCTCACCGAGCTGCTGGGCGGGCGAAGCCTCGACCTGGCCATCGACGACCCCGACAGCCAGGCACTCCTCAAGACCGCGCTCGCCTTCAGGGCACCGACGGGCCAGCTCTACTGCCCGATCGATGTCCGTGTCGGGCTCGCCCACCCCGATTCGCTGAGCGATGCCGACTCCGGGCCCTGGCTGGCGCGCCTCGACGAGGAGTCGCTGCTCGACCTCGCGCAGCGGCACGATGTCGAGGTGCCCGAAGGCTCCGAGCAGCTGACCCTGGTGGTCGCGATCATGCGGGCGCTGCACGACCACGAGCGGCTTGGCGAGATCCTCGAGACGCTTCAGCCCGCTGCGCGTCGGCTCCTGTACTGGGTGGTCGGCGCCGGCGAGCCGGTCCGGCTCCGCAGCTTCGAGCTGCGTGCGAGGGAGATCGCGGCGCGGACGTCAGAGAAGGCCGCGACGGTGCAGCGTGTGCTGGAGCGCCTTGGGCTGCTCCATGTGGTCAGCCAGCGCGACGGCGACTGGGTCGTGGTGCCGCACGACATCGCCGCCGCGCTCGAGCCCGGGCTCGACGAGCGGCTCGGCATGCGCTGCGAGGCGACCTTCAGGGCCCTGCGCGACCAGGCCGCGCCGGCCTTTCGAGACGTCTTTGCGCGGGGTGAGGGCGGAGACCCCCGCCGCGTGGCGCGCGAGCTCCTCGTGCGGTGTGTCGCCGGCGAGGTCGATGCCGCGCATCCCCTGTCGCGCGTGCTCCATGACCTTCGCATCATCGACCTCGTGGCAGGCGATGCCGGCGAGCTGGCGTCGGTGCACCTCGATGCCTCAGGGGCCGACCTGTTCGCGCAGCAGTGCCTGCGCACCTGGCTCTGGTACGATGACGACAGCTTCACCCACCGGCTCATCGCGGCCTTCGGGGGCGACTCCCTGCAGATCTCCGCGCACCTCGCCGAGGCGGTAGAGTCCCAGGGTGACGCCGCCGATCGGGCGTCGGACCGCGAGATCTGGATCTCCTTCCTGAACCAGTTCAGGGCACACATCCTCCTGGTGCTTGGCATCCTGCCCGCCGGCTACTGGTTCAGGGTCGAGAGCCTCGCTCCCTGGCTCTGTGCCGTCTACCGGCGCACGCTCTGGCTGCACGGCGGCTTCGCCGACCTGAGCGAGTCCTTCGTGCGGGACGCACTCCCGATGGATGGCGTCGACGTCGGTCCCCAGACAGAGGCCGATGCCCGGCGCGCCATCCGGGACCTGCTCACCGGGCTGCTCCAGCCGATCGGCGCGGTCGAGCTCCATGCGAGCGAGCCGTTGTTCGTGGTCAACGGCGAGGCGCTGCGCGCGTTCTCCGATGGTGACCTCGACTGGGAGGAGCTCGTCTCCGGCAGCGCCAACTACCTCGGCAGCGAGGTGGATCACTCGCTCCCGACACCCGTCGACCCTGGCCCGTCGTTCGCCGAGACGAACGCCTGGAGCTGGAACGAGCGGGCCGAGCTCGAGGCGGGCAGCAGCGTGTGGACAGCCGACCTTGTCCGCGTGGCGAGCTGGGCGGAGCCGCGCGTATGGGGGGGCAGGCTTTCGTTCCGCTTCTCGGAGCAGTCGGTCGACGAGGCGTCCGAGGATGGTGGCGATGGCGACCAGCAGCAGGAGATGTACCTGTGGCTCGCGACGCGGGTTCGGGGCGAGGTGCCCTCACGGGTCAAGTCGGCCTTCTCGTCGGTCGGAGCGCTCGTCGCCAGCGAGGCTGCGGTGCTGCAGGCGCAGGCCCGGGCGCAGGTCGAGATGCTCCTCGATCGCCTCGAGTCGTGGGGCGACCAGCCGCCGCTGTCGCTGATGGAGGAGATCCGCGGCTGGGGCGAGGTTGCAGTCCAGTCCGTCTGCGAGCGGGCGGAGCTGCTGATTAGCGAGCAGGGCAGCCAGCCGACGCTGCCGCTGCTGCTGGTCCTGCTCGGCGAGATCCGGTCTGCGTCGGGGGCTCCGACGGTGCTCCGGGCGCTGGGGCTCGGCCCCTCTGACCGCACCGACGCCCCGGCAGCGATGGCGGCGGCGCGGCTTGGCAGGGTTGCGCTCCCGAGCTTGGTTGCGCTGGCCGAGAATGAGACAGCCGTCTTCGAGAAGCGCATGGCTGCGCTGAGCGCGCTGGCCTCGACGGCGGTGATCCTGCCGACGACGGCCGACCGGGTCGCCGAGGTGCTGCTGCGGTTCTCGCAGGACGAGGAGATGGAGCCTGAGGTCGCCACGACCGTGGCGATGCTCCTCGCGGAGACCGGCCATTCGTCGGCCGAGGCCTTCGTCGACCGGCTGCAGGCGATGAACGTCTGGTCGAGCGACGTCGCCTCTGCGGACGATGTCCGGGCGACGGCCGGGTACTCTCCCTGCCTGTGGGGACACCCGCTCTGGGCGCTCCCGCTCGCGCAGCTCTTTCCGTGCCGGTCAGAGAGCGAACGCCTTGCGCGAGAGGCCGGCGTGGATGACATCGTTCGCGAGTCAGGTGGAACCTCGGACGCCATGCACGGGACAACCGAGCAGCAGGCGTCGCGCAGGCGACGCCGCGACCCCACCTAGCCCCGAAACCCGCCGATCCGGAGCCACGGATGTTCGAGTCGCGCCCGATCCACCTCTTCAACCTGCTCGGCTTCCCGGTCTTCCTCGATACCGGCGGCCTGCTGATGGTGGGCTTCTACCTGCTGCTCGGGAGCCCGGGCGGAGGCCTCGGCATCGCGACGGCCTTCTTGTTCGTCTGCGCCCTCTACGGCTCCGTGCTGATCCACGAGCTCGGCCACTCGGTCGCGGGGCGGGCGCTGGGCTACGGCAGCTCGCAGATCCTGCTGAGCGCCTTTGGTGGCATGGCGATGTGGCAGGGCCGCATGAGCCGGTCGCGGCGCGACCAGATCCTGGTGAGCCTGGCAGGGCCGGCCGTGAACGTGGCGGTCGTCCTGGTGCTCGGGGCCGTCCTCAGGTTCGGGCTCGTGCCGTCGGGGCTGTCGCCGACGCTGGCCCGGCTCGTCGACAGCTTCTGGTGGATCAACCTGATGCTGGCGGCCTTCAACCTGCTGCCCATGTACCCGCTCGATGGCGGATCGGCGCTGCGCACCGCGATGTCGTACCGCCTCCGTGGCGCGAAGCTGATCCGGGTCTCGCTCGCCATCTCCGCTGCGATGATCCTGCTGGTCGGCGCCTACGCACTGTCGGCGGGGCAGGTCTTCTTGCTGATTATCCTGGCGATGATCGCCTGGTCGAACTGGGTCGAGTACCAGCAGGTGCGTCGATGAGGCTGGTCGCGCGGTTGTCGCCGATGCTGCTCGCGGCCCTGGCGGCGTGCAGCAGGCCGCCAGCGGCGGGGCCCGCGGGCCCGGTCGAGGGGTCAGCGGAGCCCGAGGCGACGAGCCCGGGCCGGGCGACGGCCCCGGGGGCTGTCGACGCCGCGATGCGCTGCGACCTGACAACAGCCGAGCTGCTGATCGACGCCGTCGAGCTTCGAAGCGCCGACGGCCGCTGCAAGCTGTTCGTGCCGGTCGGGGTCGCCCCGGGCCGGCTCGCGGTTCGCGTCGCCGCGTCGGGTGACGGCTCCGGCGCAGCGCTCGAGGCCAGCCCCGGCTCCGGCGACGAGCGATGGTACGCCACCGAGGGTGAGGTGACGGTCGAGCAGGCTGCCGGTCGCCTCCGTGGCACGTTCAAGGCCCGCGATGCGAACCCGCCGGGCATCGGCGAGGTGTCGGGCCAGTTCGATGCGCCGCTGCCGGGACCGACGCCGTGACATCCCCGGTGCAGGCCGGCGAGACATGGCGGGTCCCCTCGGTCGAGCTCGGCCTCGACGAGGAAGCCGGTCTGCTGAGGACGAGGGCGCTGGCAGCGCTGGGCCTGCCTGACGACCCGGCCATCGACGCCCGGGTGGTGCGGCGCGCGATCGATGCGCGCGGTGCCCGGGAGCCGCGCTTCGTGCACTCCGTCGACTGCACGGTCCCGGCGGAGTTCACCGCGAAGGTCGACAGGTCGCGGGGGCAGCGGATCGCCGTCGAGCAGCGTCCGCCGGCTCGTCGCTTTTGTGGCGACGCGGCACGCCCGGTGGTGGTCGGCGCGGGCCCCTGCGGCATCTTTGCCGCGCTCTGGCTCGCCCGCGCGGGGCTGCGGCCGGTGCTGGTCGACCGCGGCAAGCCGGTCGAGACGCGGGCCAAGGACGTCTCGCGCCTGATGGGCCAGGGGGTGATCGACGGTGAGTCGAACCTCTGCTTCGGTGAGGGAGGTGCCGGGACCTGGAGCGACGGCAAGCTGTACACCCGCAAGGGCGGGATGCTGCCGCGGCTCGTGCTCGAGACGCTCGTCGAGTTCGGTGCCGACCCGGGGATCCTCGTCGAGGGCAGGCCACACCTGGGTACGGATCGCCTGGTGGCGCTGCTCAAGCGGCTTCGCCAGGGACTTGTCGATGCCGGCGCCGAGGTGCGGTACGGCACCCGGGTGAGCCGTCTGCGGAGTGAAGACGGGCGTGTCACCGGCGTGGACCTCGCCGACGGTGACCACATCGACGCCACGCAGGTGGTGCTCGCGCTCGGCCACTCCGCCCGCGACCTGTACGTGACGCTGTCGGGGCAGGGCGTCGCCCTGCAGGCAAAGCCGTTTGCGGTGGGCTTCAGGGTCGAGCACCCGCAGGCGCTCGTCGATCGCATTCAGTACGGACGCTGGTGGGAGCACCCGCTGCTGCCGGCAGCCTACTACGAGCTGGCCACCAACGTCGGTCGGGATCGACAGCGCGGGGTGTACTCGTTCTGCATGTGCCCGGGCGGCAGCGTTGTGCCGACGGGGACGCGTGAGGGCGAGGTCTGCGTCAACGGCATGTCGCATGCTGCGCGCTCGGGTCGGTACGCCAACAGCGCGCTGGTGGTGACCGTCGGGGCCGAGGAGTGTGCGGGTTGGCTGGAGCGCGAGCCGGAGTCGCCCGTGCTGGCGGGCATGGCGTTCCAGCGCGAGGCGGAGCAGCGTGCGTGGGAGGCCGGGGGCGGCGCCTTCGTGGCGCCGGCGCAGCGCCTGGTCGACTACCTTGCTGGTTCCCCGGCGTCAGAGGTGCGGCGCACGACCTACAAGCGGGGTGTGCAGCCGGCCGACCTGCGAGGCCTGTACCCGCCGTTCGTGCAGGAGTCGCTGTCGGCGGCGATGGCGGACTTCGCCCGCCGCATGCCTGGCTACGTGACCGACGATGCCGTGTTGCTCGGCGTGGAGACGCGCACGAGCGCCCCGGTGACGATCCTGCGCGACGCCCGGTTACTGCAGAGCCCGACGCTTGCCGGGCTCTACCCGGCGGGTGAGGGGGCGGGGTTCGCGGGCGGGATCGTGTCGGCGGCGGTCGATGGAATCCGGGTTGCGGAGCAGCTGCTGGCGACGCTCGGCGAGGTGACGGCCGGCGCGGTGGTGTACGGGTGATTCCGCGCTGCGTCCCCGGGAGGCTGTGTTTTCTTGGTGACAGGGCGCCGCGGGCCAAGTAAATGTGATTGGGCCCGGTGTGGTTCTGTGAACGTGCCGTGGCGATTCGCGTTGCTGAACGCCCCACACGCTGTCACCGGCCTGTCATGGTCGTGTGTGTCTTGTAACCAAGGTCGGAATGCGTCCGGTTGTCCGCACAGACTCGCAGCAGGCGGTTGCCGAGGCACCCGCGCCCCCGTCGTCTGTGGTGCCGGAGCCCTTTGCCGGCGTGAGGCGGACGACGCTCCGGTCGGCGGACCGGGTTGGGGGGCTCCTGCTTGGCTGCGCGATCGGCGACGCGCTCGGCATGGCGGTCGAGGGCGCCGATCCCAAGGCGACGCTGCGGGCGCTCGACCGGCTTGGGGGCATCCGCGACTTCGTGGCACCCCAGCCGAACGCGCACCGCTCGCTGCAGCGACTTCGCCCCGGCTGCTGGACCGACGAGACGCAGCTGACGATGGCCTTCGTGCAGTCGATCCTCCGCGAGGGCGAGCTCCGCTTCGAGGCGATCGCCCGGGCCTATGTCGGCGCGTTCGCGGACCTCGAGCAGCGGGCTTGGGATGCGGAGACGCGGCAGGCCTGCCTGCGCCTCTCACAGGGGACCGCCTACACGCGGGCCGGCACCCCGTCGTCGTCGTCGCTCGTCGCCGCGCGCGTCGGGCCGGTCGCGGCCGTGTCGTGTGCTCGCGGCGACTCGCGGGACGAGCTGCTTGCCTCGTGCCGCGAGCTCTCGACCATCACCCACCGCGACGCCTGCTCGACCGTGGGGGCCTACCTGGTGGCGCTGCTGATCCGCGACGCGCTCGCGTCATCGCGGCGGTGGGAGCCGGCACCCGACCGGTTCGAGCAGCTCGTCGAGGAGGCGCGCTGGGCCGAAGCGGAGCTGGCCAGGACGCGCATCGGCGAATCGGACGACCCGCTGAGCCGACACCTCGCGGAGCTGTGCGACGCGCTCGACGCCGAGCCGCGGGAGCTCGCAGAGCTGTCGGGCGGGGCCGTCACCGACGCGCGCTCCTCGATCCCCTTCTGTGTGGCGCTGCTCACCGGCCGGGCCTGGGACTTTGAGGACGGCGTGATCGCAGCGATCCGGGGTGGCGGCGACACCGACACCAACGGTGCCATCGTTGGTGCCGTGCTCGGGGCGGCCTACGGCGTCAAGAAGATCCCTCGACGCTGGGTCGACAAGGTCGAGGAGTCGGAGCTGATCAAGGAGTCGGCGGCGCTCTTTGCGGGCTGGCTCGGCCGATAGCCCCCCAGCGTCAGGGGCCGAGGTCGCCCGCCGCGGGGGAGTCGTCCTCAGGTTCGGGCGCCCGCAGCGACTTGGGGTCGACGACGTTCCCCTCCTTGTCCTTGAACATGACCTTGTTCTCGGGGCTCAGCGTCAACTCGAACTCCGGCTCGGCCTCGGGCCTGCATCGCAGCGACTCCGCGCTCGGCGGCGACATGCGGTCCCGGTCGTACTTGTAGATGTCCGACAAGAAGTGGACGACCCCGTCGTCATCGACCCTGACGACGTAGTACTCCATGTGGACCGGGAGAGGGGTCTTCAGGGTGATCGAGGTCTCCTCCTCTCGCTCGAACATCCGGTCGATGCGCGCCTCGTCCCACTGGCCATCCTGGGTGAGGATGTACTCGAGCAGGTCGAGCGGGTTGTGGACCCGCATGCAGCCGTGGGAGAAGGCGCGCACGGTGTAGTCGAAGTAGTTCCGCTTGTTGGTGTCGTGCATGTAGGTGTTGTGCGGGTTCGGGAACATGAACTTCACCTTGCCGAGCGGGTTCTGCGGTCCCGGCTTCTGTCGCACCACCTTGGCACCGTCAGGCAGCGTCGCGCGCTCGATGCCCTGTCTCTCGAAGTAGTCGTCGCTCTCGAGCAGGTCCGGGAGCAGCTCCTCCTGCAGGATGCGGAGAGGAACGTTCCAGTAGGGGTTGAGGGTCACGTAGGTCATGCGGGCCGACTGGGTCGGCGTCGCGTTCGGGTACTTCATCGTCTGGGTCTCGGGGTCGCACTTTCGCTCGGTGTTGCCGACGACGATCTTGAAGCGCATGTCCCGGTGCCCGTTGCGCCAGATCTCCGCATGGAAGTCAGGGATGTTGACGAGGGCGTAGTACTTGTCGTCGCGGATCCGGCTCTCGCGCCAGCGCTGGATGGTGATCTCGATCTGCCGGAGACGCTGCTCGGCGGGTACGTTGATCGAGGTCCAGAAGTCGCGA
>JBILLP010000008.1:0-18072 GCA_044376025.1 Bradymonadia bacterium | reverse complement strand
TCTGCGAGCGCGTCGTCGAACCGGTCGTCGACGGTCCCGCTGAAGTAGCCCTCGGTGGCGAGGCGCTGCTTGAGCTGCTGGATGCGGGGGCCGGTGGCACCGCGCCGCGCCTCGAAGGCGGTGATCGGCTGCCACCCACCGTTCGCGACCATGTCGAGGTAGCGCTTTCTGGCCCCGACGAGCAGCGGGTACTGCGGCAGGTCGGGCGGCAGGGCCCCGAGCACGGTGGCTGCGGCGGCTGCATCGGTGGCGCCGGTGAGCGCCGCGAAGGTCGAGGTGAGCCGCGAGTCGATCAGGGCGGCGCGCCCGGCAGGGTCCTTGGGGTCGTCGAGGCCCGAGACGTTGAAGTGGCGCTGGTCATAGGCGTAGGCGAGGATGCCGTCGGCGAGCAGGGCCTCGAGCTCGGCGGCAGAGCCTGCGGCACCGCGCGCCAGCCGGAGCCGGGCCTGGTGCGCAGCCGCGAGCTCGGGTCTCGGCGATGCGGCGGCGTCGCCAAGCAGCGCGGTGAAGGCGGCATCGAGCACGTTGCTGGCAGCGTGGACATCGGGCCGGTCGAGCAGCGCGATCAGGGCGGTGCGCTCGTCGCGACCAAGCGCGGGAGGAGGCGCCGCGCCGAAGCCCGCCTGCCACTCGCGTGCGGCGTTGGTGGCCCGCTCGATGTCGGCGAGGTGGTAGTGTGAGGTGTCGAGCACGTGGTCCGGGGCGAGCCGGAGCGCATCGACGATGGCCTGGCCGACGGGGTTGAGCTGTCCGAGCTCGACGAAGGCGGGCTTCCAGTCCCGGGTCGCGTACCGGGCGGCCAAGAAGGCCTCGCGCTCGAGCTTCGAGGCGAGGGTCTCGCCGACGAGCGCCGCCTTGAGCGGCTGCGAGGCGACCTGGGCGGTGAACCAGGCGGCATAGGCCGCCTCGACGTCATCCTCGAGCGCCGTGCGTGCCGCGGCGACCCGCTCGTCCTCCGAGGGGGCGGGGGCGGCCGACCCCTCGTGGACCGCCGGACTCTGCGAGGCGTCGCCGCAGGCCGTGACCAGGAGCGCCGCCGCCAGCAGGACGCCACGCGCAGAGAAGGCTGACGAGACGGGGCGGGCGAGACGCATGGCGGGTGGCCGGGTCAAGGGTCGGGGGACTCGTTCAGGGCGGGGGGGCTGCCGGAACCGCAGGCGGCGACGCGGCAAACCGAACGACGCATGCGTCGGTCGGAGATAGCGTCAAGAAGGCGAGGAGCAAAAAGAGGAGCAGCCAGGGGCCGGGCTCCTCGTGATTCCAGCTCCAGGCGCGGCGCGATGAGGAGGGCGACGACACGGGTCGATCCTTGCTGCGGGGTCGAGCGGAGGGCGCGGTATCCTCGGCGTCCCGAAGCGTCAAGCCGACGGCTCAGGGCGAGGGGATTCCGATGTCGCAGCCCACGCCACCCTGCGCGAAGAACTCCTCCTCGTAGTTCCGGTCCCGGAGGTTCACGCCAGTCTGCAGGTAGGCCCTTGGGCGGGAGCAGCCGCGCCACGCGTCGTCCGGAATCCAGACACCGATGGCGCCGACCCGGTGCCGAGAGATGCCGGAGCCTACCGTGGTGGACCACTCATGGAAGCTCCCCACCAGCGCGCGGGCCTCGCCGGGGCCGTCCCACGCCTCGTACAGGAGCTGTGCGGAGCTTGCGACGACCTGGTCACCCGAGGCGATCAGCCGGTCGAAGAGCCGCTCACGGATGTGGTGCGAGGTGAAGGGCAACCAGTAGGAGGCGAGGGTCCACTGGTTGCGCACGATGACGCTGCCGGCCCTGAGCTGGAGCGTCGGCTGCACGAGGGCACGGTGGCCGAGGCCCGCCTGCGACGGGCCGTCGATGGCTCCCGCGCGCGCGTCGCTGTCTTCGCGCGCCGCGACGTCGTCGTCGGACCAGGTGCCATCCTCGTCGAACGACATCGCGTAGCCGAAGGCGCCGAACATCGGGATGGCGTGGTAGCTGACCCGCACGACAAGCAGCGCGGGGCGCCTGAGCTCGAGCCATCCGCCGAGCTCGCCGAAGGCCGGTGCGAGGTTGGCGCTCGCAGCCGCCTCAACGTGGTTGTCAGACCAGAGGGCCGAGCCGTCGCTGGCAAACCGATGGCGCCAGACCAGCGCCGACGCGAGCATCGCACCCCGCGGGTTCGCGGCGAGCTGCAGGTCGAACGTGGCGAGCCGCCGGGTCGAGGCCGGGGAGCTCTCGCCGGTCGAGGCCGAGGCCTGACCCCACGACGAGAGCAAGGCGAGGGTGGCGACCTGCAGCAGCAGCGTCAGGAGCCTTGTTGGAGGATGCGTCATCGTCGGGCTCCGGGGAAGTTCGGCCGTGTCGGGCGCGGCGGCGTGAGGCGGCGGTGTGGCACTTTCGTGTGGCGACGCCACGCCGGAGCGAGTAGACATCAAAAGCGAGCGAGGTGACAAGCATGTGTCGTCTGTTCGGCTTCAGGTCTGTGCTTCGGAGCAGGGTGCACCGCTCGCTGATCGGTGCCGACAAGTCGCTGGCGACCCTCTCGGAGGTCCACGCCGACGGATGGGGCGTCGCCTACTACGTCGGCGGTGCGCCGCACCTGGTGAAGAGTGCGCAGCAGGCGATGGACGACGCGCTGTTCAGGCGCATCTCGGGCGTCGTGACGTCAGAGACCGTGCTGGCGCACGTCCGCAAGGCCACGCATGGCAGCCGCACCCTGCTGAACTGCCACCCCTTCCAGTTCGGGAGGTGGGTGTTTGCGCACAATGGCACCGTGCATGGCTTTGCCGCGATGCGCGACGACCTGCTGGCGATGGTCCGCGCCGACCTCCGCGCCTACGTGCTGGGCGAGACCGACAGCGAGGTGCTGTTCGCCGTCCTGCTCACCGAGATGGCGCGGCGGCATGATCTGCACGACCCGCACTACCCGCTGGAGTACCTCGTCGATTCGCTGCGGGCGACCGCGTGGTCGGTCTGGTCGCGCGAGCCGTCGATGCATCCCGAGGTCCAGCGCGAGACGGACCCCAACTGCCTGACCTTCGTGGTCACCAACGGCGATGTCATGGTTGGCCACCAGGGTGGGCGCGAGCTCCATGTCAGTACCCACAAGGAGCGCTGCCAGGAGCGGGCGAACTGCCCTCACTTCGGTGTGGAGTGCGAGATGCGCGTGGAGCAGGGGCCCGTGCGGCACTTCATGCTGTCGAGCGAGCCGCTCCTCGGCGAGAACGTCTGGGAGCGGCTCTCGCTCGGCGAGGTCGTGGGCGTTGACGGCAACATGCGGCTGCACCGGTTCGGGGTCGACCCCCGCCGTGCGCTGCTGTCGAGGGTCGAGAGCGCTCAGATTTCTGACGCTTGAGCGCCCAGCCGGTCGAGCCCTCCTGAGGCGGCGCCGTCGCAGCTCCGGGAGGTGGTTCGGGGCACTCTGCGCGTTCCCTTGGGGATCGCGGCCAGCTTCGGGGTTGGCACAAGGTCTGCAGCAAGTTGAGCTGAGGTCTGTGTGGCGCTTCGCCGCATGGGTCTGCAGGTGCCTTCTGCCGCCGACGGCGGTGTGTGAGATGTACGGAGTCGAACCATGAAGAATCGTTCGTTGCTTGCCCTGCTCGCCATGAGCACTGTCACCCTGACCGCCGCGGTCGCCTCGGCGACGGAGTGCGCCGACAACGCAGACTGCGGTGACGGGGAGTTCTGCGCGCTCCCGGACTGCGCTCCCTGTGACCCGACCGACCCCGACTGTGCCGGTGGCGGCGGCGACTGCGGTCCCGGCGTCTGCATGAGTGCCGCGACCACGGGCATGCCGAGCGAGTGTGTGACCGATGCGGAGTGCCCGACGGGGCTGACCTGCGAGATCGTCGGTGGCACGGCCTGCGCCGGCGCGGCGTGTCCGCCCGGCGAACCCTGTCCGGAGCCGGAGCCCTGCGTCGCCGAGGACATCTACGCCTGCGTGGCACCGCCGCCGCCGCCGTGCGCGAGCGATGCCGACTGCGGCGAGGGCCTGGTCTGCATCTCGGAGACCTTCGAGTCGTGCCCGCCGGTGGCCATGCCCGACTGCGCCGGCCCTGACTGCCCCGAGCCCCCGGCGGTCGACTGCATCACCGAGGACTACAGCTACTGCGCGCCACGCTGGATGGCGCCCTGCACGACCGCCAGCGACTGCGGTGACGGCTTCACCTGCGAGCCCCAAGAGGTGTGTGCCTGCTCGGGTGGTGGGGCTCCGACCGATCCGTCCTCGGGCGGTGGCTCGTCGGGCTCGTCGGGCGGGTCCCCGGGCACGCCCGGCAGTGAGCTTCCGCCCATCCCGCCCGACGCATCGGGTTCGGGTGAGGCGACGGACCCCGGCAGCGACCCCGGCAGCGACTGCTTCTGCGAGCCGACCGGGACGAACTACTGCAAGCTCCCCGACGAGCCCACGACCTGCTCGACCGATGCGGACTGCCCGAGCGAGTGGACCTGTGAGGAGCTCCCCGGCGACACCACCTGCGTGTCGGACTCCGCGGGCAACACCGACTGCACCGATGCTGATCCGGTCAGCTACTGTCTGCCTCCCTACTGGGAGGAGGCCGTCACTGCGGCCGACAGCGCCGGCAACTTCGAGGCGACGCGTGGCGGCGAGGAGCAGAACAGCGGTGGTGGCGTCTCGTCTCCGCTCGACAACCTGCCGCCGGCCGCCGAGGCGGCAGCGGGTGGTGGGACGGCGACCGATGGTGGCGGCGGCGCCTCGACGAGGTCGTCAGACGGCGGGGAGTCCGGCTGCAGCGCCGCGGCAACCGGCGCCGGGCTCGGCTCGATGCTGCTGACGATGTTCGGGCTCGTGGGGCTTCGTCGGCGTCGCACGACCCGCTAAGCACCTCGCGGGTCGCAGTGCTGGAGCCGGCTCGCGCCGGCTTCGGTCGTTTTTGGGGTGTCGCATCGGCACGCAGGGTCCCGGAGGTCGAGATGGGCAAAGGAGCCGCCACGCCAAGCCGGACCCTGCGGGGCGCGGAGGGCTTCGAGCAGACCTACGCCTCCTGGTTCGGGGACCGGTGGCCCGCACTGCGTGCCGCGCTGCTGAGCCCACATGGCGCCGTTGCCCGGCAGAACCGCTTCGCCGACACCCGCGGCCTGCAGGCACGCTCGGGGCTCGCGCCTCATCCCGGGCTCGCGGGCTGCCTTCGCGGCGAGTCGCTCCCTGCGCCGGAGCAGGATGGCGCGGGGCTGACCACCCACTACCTGCTCGACGCCGCCTCGGTGCGGGTGGCGAGGGCGCTGCCGCTCACCGGGGCGGGTCGGGTCGCAGACCTCTGCGCCGCGCCCGGGGGCAAGTCGCTGATCCTGGCGGAGTCCCTCGAACCCGGCGCGACGCTCGTCTGCAACGAGTGGTCGGAGCCGCGTCGATTCAGGCTGCGCGCGACGCTGAGGGACTACCTGCCTGCGGAGGTCCTTGCGCGGGTGCAGGTGACGGGCATGGACGCGAGCCGCTGGTGCCTGCGTGAGCCGGCGTCCTACGACGCGATCCTGCTCGACGCGCCGTGCAGCTCGGAGTCCCACGTGCTGCGCGATGCCGCCGCGCTGTCGGAGTGGTCGTCGGCGCGGTCGAGACAGCTCGCGATGCGACAGTTCGCGCTGCTCTCGTCGGCGTTCGAGATGCTTCGCGTCGGCGGCAGGGTCCTCTACGCGACCTGCGCGCTGGCAGAGGTCGAGAACGACGGGGTGGTCGGACGGCTGCTTGAACGGCGGGGCGACGCGGTCAGGCAGGAGCCGCTGGACCTCGGAGCAGGCCGGCCGACGAGGCATGGGGTGAGCATCACGCCCGACCTCGATGGCGAGGGTCCGATGTTCGCGTCACTGCTCCAGAAGTGCCGGTGACAGCGATCAGGACTTGAGCAGCTCAGCGTCACCGGTCAGCAGGCCCCGGAGCTTGCGCTGGGCCCGCCGGTGCGTCGGGTCGAGCTCGATCATGCGCTCAAGCAGCGCCTTGGCGTCTCCGGTGTCGCCCTTGAACAGCGAGATGTCGACCTGCTTCTCGAAGAGCTCGAGCGCGGAGCGGCGTTCGAAGTCGTCGATGACCGTCGCGCGGAACTTCTCTCGTTGAGGCCGCGTCGAGAGCTGGTCACGGGTCGCCGTGAGGGCCGCGAGCAGGCGCCTGGCAACGGGGACGGTGTCGCCGATGCCGCGCTCGCAGATGAAGGTGAGGTCGAGTGACTCCACCATCTTGCGGTAGGCGTCGAGGACCTCGCGCTCATTGCCGGACCAGTGCATCTCGAGGATGGTGAAGGGGTCGACCTTCTCGAGCTGCACGAGCTTCTGGTCGATGGCGTTCCGCGACCGCAGGCTGCGCATCTCTGCGGGGTCGTGGCGCTGCCACTCGATCAGGCCGATGCGGTTGAGCGTCTCGAGCAGCTCGAGTGTCGGGCGTCGCCGAGCGGTGGACTTCGCGACGATCGTCTGGACTGCCTCGCGCCCCTTGAGGTGCTCCTCGAGGAAGCGCAGCTCGCGAGCCGGCACGGGGAATCGCTGGAGCGGGATTCGGACCTGCTGTCGCAGCGCAGGCTGCTCGGCCGGTCGAGCCTTGAAGATGTCCTCGAGGGCGTCGTTCGAGAGGGACTCGACGTCGTGCTGCACGCGGTGGAAGAGGTCGTGGGTGAACGGAACGGGCTGCGAGCCGCTGCTGGGATCGAGCCGGTCGTAGGCCCTGATGCGGTAGCTGTAGGCCTGCGTGTCAAGGAGCCTCGCCAGCATGAGGCGGAGCCGGGAGGTCAGGATCGCGTCGAGCTCCCTGAAGCGGATCGCGCCCATCTCGGTGAGGAGATCCGCGAGTGGCCGGCCTGTGCGGTGCGCGGCATCGACGGCGTGGTCGATCTTGGCTGCGTCGCCGAGCCCGCTCTGCCGAACGAGGGCCTCGAGGGAGTACTCCGGCTGCACGGGCTCTGTCGCGACCTCGAGGGCGAGGTCCTCGAGCGTCGAGATGCGCCACCTCTCGCCACGGGCGGTGACCTCGAGGATCAGCGCCGGCCAGTCGAGTGCGTAGCGCATCAGCAGGGTCGCGACGCCACCGGTGCCAATCTGGCCGGACTCATCGAGCAGCAGGCGGCCTGCACGGGGTCTCTCGGAGCCTGTCGAGGCGAAGATGCCGCTCGGCTGGGGCTCGAAGTCGTTCTCTGCGGCCTGGCCGACGGGGATCGGCGGGGCGCTGAACGCGGTGGTACGGTGCGCACCGGAGTCGGTCGCGGCCCTGTACGAACCGCTCGGCGGATGGCTGGCGCCGCCGCCCGCGTGCGAGCGTTCGGGCGCGCTCGAGACGGTCCGGTTTGGCGCGGAGTGTTGGCGCGTGCGAGCCGCGGTCGCGTCAGTGCCGGGCTGGCCGAGTCTGCGGTTGGGGCCCGAGTCGAGCGATGCCCGTGCCGGCGTGTCGCTGCGCGCGCTGGTGGGTGAGGCCGGCGGCACGGAGCGATGCAGGCCGCTCTCGGGCCGGGCTGCCCGGTAGGCCGACGAGGGGTAGGCGCCCGCGGGCCGGTGGAGGTCGCTGGGGGGCCGGTCGCCGAAGCCGCCGTCATCAGCCGCAGCGTTGGCTGACTGCCTCGACGGCTGGCCCAGCGTCGCACCACGGGCTCCGACGCGGTCACACCGCAACCGGCGCGACAGCGGTTGCGGCTGCCAGACGGAGTCGATGCGGAGCTCGATCGAGCTGCCCGGCTCGGGAGGTGGCTGCAGCGCGAGGGTCAGGAGCCCTGACGAGGCGACGACCTGCCGGAGGCGGGCGTCATCGTCGGGGGTTCGCGGCAGGAGCTCGACGGCCCGCGCGGCGGCGTCCCACAGGACGACGGCCTCGCTCGGCAGCACGACGGTGCCCGCATCGTAGCTGTCGACCTCGGGCGCCACCACCGGCGATGACTGCGTCGGGACCACCGGCCGGCTGCTGGTCTGCGGAAAGGCCCGGTTGCGTGACGAGGACAGCGCCTCGATGGCCTGGGACGAGGCGGACCGCGGCGTGGTGGAGGCAGGTGGGGGTGCCAGTGAGGCGCGTCGCGCGGTCGCATCGTGGCGGACCGCGGAGCTCTGCGCCGGCGGTGTCGGCGCCGGGTGCATGACGTGGTGGACGTGTGGCCTCGGCTGCGGGGCAGCCTGCTCCGCAGGGGTCGCCTGCACAGCCCTGACGGTGTGGGTGCGATAAGCCGAGTGCGAGGCGTGGGGCTCGGGCGGGTGCGCCGCCGCGGGGTTCGCCATCCTCGAGTGTCCCGCACCCGGCGCCGGACCGGTGCTCGCAGCGCCCACGGAGCGGCGGGCGAGGTCGACCCTCTGCGCGACCTCGCCAAGGATGATGTCGACCTGTTCGCGCGTCAGCTCGCGGTGCTGCACCAGCAGCAGGTCGGCCAGGTGGGACTCGAACTCGCGGGCACGCTCTTCAGCCGAGCTGTCTGTGGCGTGGTAGAGGGGGCCGGGCTGGTGGGTCCCGGTGGCGGCGGTCTGGGAGACCTTCGCAAAGACCGCGTAGACCTGGTTGATGGGCAGCGCGATGAAGCGACCCATCAGGAGCCGCGTGAGCTGCTCCCGGATGCTTTCGGTGTGCGGGTGGGGCGCTGACATCCGGGAGCACGGCGGCGGTGGCGAGGCAGAATGTGGACAGGCAGACCATTCATGGCGTACGGGTGACGAAAAGGCAAGCCATCGGCTTGTTCGTGGCACCCGCCGCCGGCGAGCAGAGGTCTTCCGCAGCCACGGACACTGCGGCGTCGCGGGTGGCTGAGTGGCCCTCCAGCCCGTAGTCAGGTGGAACGATGCTCCATGGTTCAGAATCCCTCGCCGGGACGCTGGTGCTCTGGCTGGTGTACGCCGTGTTCTTGAAGGTCTCGGTGGCGATCGTCGGGGGCTCGCGCGAGGGCGACAACGGCATCGTGCGCGCCTTCTTCACCGCGGCGATCCTGGCGGCGACGACCGCGGTGGCGGAGCGCTCGGGAGCACCCGGCATCGGCCTGGTCGCCGCGATCGCGGGGTGGGCCGCGGTGCGCTACATCTACGACATCGGCTGGATCCGGGCGGCGCTGGTCTTTGTGACGCTCTGGCTGCTGCGCGCACTGGTCGTCATGTTCGTGCTGGTGCCGCTCGGGCTTGCTGCCGCTGCGGGGCTGCTGGTCGTCTTGACGGGCGGGCTGCTCAGCCCGTGACGCAGCGCAGGCGGGTGCCCGGCCATCCGGGGTCGCCAGTCCGGGTCGCGGGGCTTCTTGACTGGAATGGTCAAGAATCGTATCCCAAACCCTCGCCAGGCCCGGGATTCACCCGGCCTCACCGGTGTGAACCTTGGCTTCGAGGCTCCAGACAGCGCCTTCATTCGAGTGGGCCGAGACGCTCTGCGAGCGGTTCGAGGGTTCTTCGGCCGACGAGCTGGTCGTCTGGGCGGCAGGGGAGTTCGGCGACGGATTCGCCGTGGCAAGCAGCCTCGGTGCCGAGGACATCGTACTGCTGGACGTGATCCGGCAGACCGGGGTGTCTGCCAGGGTGTTCACGCTCGACACGGGGCGGCTGCCGGAGGAGACGCACACGCTGCTCGACGCGGTTCGGTCTGAGTTTGGAATCGTGGTCGAGGTGGTCGCGCCCGATGCGGCGGAGCTGGCGGAGCTGGTCCAGGCGCAGGGCACAAATGGCTTCAGGCAGTCGGTCGATGCGCGGCGTCGCTGCTGCGACGTGCGCAAGGTCAGGCCGCTCGGCCGCGCGCTCGAGTCGGCCACGGCGTGGGCAACCGGCATGAGGCGTGACCAGGGCGCGAGCCGAGGCAGGATCGCGAAGGTCGAGTTCGATCTCCTCAACGGCGGCAAGCTGAAGCTCAACCCGCTCGCCGACTGGAGCCGCGCTGAGATCTGGGAGCGGATCCGGACGCGGAACCTGCCCTACAACGCGCTGCACGACGCGGGATACCCGTCGGTCGGCTGTGCCCCGTGCACGCGGGCGGTCGCCCCGGGCGAGGATGAGCGCGCGGGGCGATGGTGGTGGGAGTCGGGCAGCGCGCGCGAGTGCGGGCTCCACCACCGGGGCTGATCCGGTCGGTGCCGGGCCAGGGGGATGCTACACGGCGCGGCGGTAGCGGGGTCGGGGGTCGTCGGAGGCGCCCTGGTAGACCTGGCTGAAATCCGAGAAGGCGGAGAGCGCGGCCTCGGGGTCGCGGTCGGCGCGGAGCTCGAAGGCGTTGATGCCGCAGCGGGCCATGAAGAAGAGCTGGTCACGGAGCACGTCGCCGACCGCCCGGAGCTGTCCACGGAAGCCGAGCTCCTCACGGAGGATCCGGGCGTGGCTGTAGTTTCGCCCATCCCCGAATTTGGGAAACTCGAGCGCGATCAGCGTGAGCCGGTCGACGAAGGGCGCCAGCTCGCGGACATCGTGGGAGCCGTGCACGCGGACCCCGAGACCGCCTTCGTGCCGCAGCAGCGCCTCGGGATCAGCGAAGAATCGATTCCACGACACGATGACACCGCCCTTTGGCAGGGCCTCGTCGTCGCCGACATGGTGCCAGGCGTCGTCGACGACCTGCCTATTGAGGATGATTCGCATAGACGCGCTCCTTGAACGGGGTCACGCCGATTCGGCGGTAGGTGTCGAGAAAGCGCTCCTCGGGCTCGCGCCGCTCGACATAGACATCGAGGATTCGCTCGAGGGCGTCTGCGACCCGCGCCTGCGGGATGGCCTGGCCGATCCACTGCCCGAGCGAGGCGTCGTCCTCGTGGGATCCCCCGAGCATGATCTGGTAATACTCCTCGCCGCTCTTGTTGATGCCCAGGATGCCGATGTGGCCGACGTGGTGGTGGCCGCAGGCGTTGATGCAGCCGGACATCTTGAGGCGGAGCTCGCCGAGGTCGTAGAGGTAGTCGAGGTCGTCGAAGCGGTCGGTGATCTGCCGTGCGACTGGGATCGAGCTGGCGTTGGCGAGGCTACAGAAGTCGAGCCCCGGGCAGCAGATCATGTCGGTGAGGGCGCCGATGTTCGGGGTCGCGAGGCCCAGTGCATCGAGCTCGCGGTGGAGCTCGGGGAGGTCGCCGATGGGCACGTCGGCGAGCACGAGGTTCTGGTCGTGGGTCGCGCGGATCAGGCCGAACGAGAATCGCTCAGACAGGTCTGCGACGCGGTCCATCTGCTCGGCGGTGATATCGCCCGGGGGCAGGCTGGGCGACTTGAGCGAGACGAAGACGACGGCGTACCCGGGCACCTTGTGTGCATACACGTTGTGCTTGTGCCAGCGTGCGAACGCCGGCTGGGCGAGGTGTGCCGACAGGTCGACCCCGGGCTGCGCGACGTAGGGAGGCGGGTTGAAATGGGCAGAAACCCGGTCGATCTCTGTGGCGTCGAGCCGGAGCTGGCCGTGGCGGATCCGCTCGAACTCACGCTCGACGGCCTCGGTAAAGGCCTCGATGCCCATCGAGCGGACGAGGATCTTGATGCGGGCCCTGAACTTGTTCTCGCGGTTGCCGAACAGGTTGTAGACCCGCAGGATGGCCTCGGTGTAGGAGAGCAGGTCCTCGGGCTTGCAGAAGGGGTTGATGACGGGGGCGATGTGGGGGGTGCGCCCCATGCCGCCGCCGACCAGGATCCTGAAGCCGAGCCGGCCCTGCTCGTCGCGCACGAGCCGGTAGCCGATGTCGTGGAACGCGGTGGCAGCGCGGTCTTGCGTCGCGCCGCTGAAGGCGATCTTGAACTTGCGCGGCAGGTAGGAGAATTCGGGGTGAAAGGTGCTCCGCTGCCGGAGGATCTCGCACCAGGGACGGGGGTCCGCGACCTCATCGGCCGTGACACCCGCGAGGTGGTCGGCAGAGATATTGCGGACGCAATTGCCCGAGGTCTGGATGGCGTGCATCTGGACCGCAGCGAGGTCAGCCAGGATATCGGGCGAGTCCTCGAGCTGCAGCCAGTTGTACTGGATATTCTGGCGCGTGGTGAAGTGCCCGTAGCCGCGGTCGTACCGTCGTGCGATGTGCGCGAGGGTCCGCATCTGCCGAGCGGCGATGAGGCCATAGGGGATCGCCACGCGGAGCATGTAGGCGTGGCGCTGCAGGTAGAGGCCGTTCTTGAGGCGCAGTGGCCTGAATTCGTCCTCGGTCAGCTCGCCGGCGAGCCGCCTGCGGACCTGGTCACGGTACTGGGTGACGCGCTCATCGACGAGTCGCTGATCGAGTTCATCATACTGGTACATGGTGGAGCCCGGGTTCAGACGGCGAGGCTTGTGAGGCAGGGTTCTTCGAGTCTGCTTGTGGTGGCCGGTGGCTGCTGCATGCGCGCGCCGATTGCCACGACCGGGCCGACGACCAGCGTGGCGGGGGCCTCGAGGCGCGCAAGCGCCGCGGCCTCGGCAATCCGGTCGAGCTGGTCGACGACGTGGCGCTGCTGTGGCTGCCACGCCTGCGAAATCACCGCGGCGTCGAGCGTGGGCGGGGCTCCGGCCTCGAGGAGCGCCCTGGCGATCGCGTCGAGTCGCTGGAGGCCCATCAAGAAGACCAGCGTGCCGCCCGCGCCCAGCAGGTGCCGCCAGGTCGAGGCGAGCGCCTGCTCGTCGTCGGCGCTTGAGGCGGTCACGACCGTGAACGATTTCGAGACGCCGCGGTGGGTCACCGGGATTCCGATCGCGGCCGGCGCGGCGATGGCGCTGCTGACACCGGGCACGACCTCAAAGGGGATGCCGTGCGCCAGCAGGTGGAGCGCCTCTTCGCCGCCGCGGCCGAACACGAAGGGGTCGCCGCCCTTGAGCCGCACAACGCGCCGCCCCTGCCGGGCCTCATGCACGAGCATCGCGTGGATCCACTGCTGCGAGGTCGAATCACCGCCTCCGCGCTTGCCGACGGGCACGAGGCGCGCCCGGGGGCCGGCGAGCCGGAGCAGCTCGTCGCCGAAGAGCGCGTCGTGGAGCACGACGTCAGCCTGCTGCAGCCGCTGGAGCGCGCGGAGCGTCAGCAGGTCGGGGTCGCCGGGGCCGGCGCCGACGAGGGATACCGTCCCGGGCGCGCCGCCGCGCGGGTCTTCGCCGGGGCCACTCATGCCACCTCGTCGAGGTTCGATGCCGGTGGCGGCGGCGCGACCTCGCGGACGAGGTCGCTGGAGACCAGGCCTGGCTCGTGGCCGGCATCGAGCCGGCGCAGGGCAGCATCGACGCGCTCCTTCATCGCCTCCGCGCGCTCCCGGTAGACCGGCCAGCGGCCCAGGATCGCGGGCCGCGCATCGCGCAGGGCGGCGACGAGCGTCGCCAGCCCCTCGGGCAGCGCAGCCTCGATCCGCTCCCGGAGCAGGATGGCCAGCGACGGGGAGGCTCCGGCGGTGCTGACCGCGACGGTGACCTCACCGCGCCGCACCGTCGAGCCGGCGTAGAAGTGACAGAGGTGGGGCACATCGACGATGTTGGCCAGCAGCCCGTTGCGGCGGGCGTCCTCAAAGACAGACTCGTCGGCCGCGGCGTCACCGGTCGCGGCGAAGATGAGGACATGGCCGAGGGTGTCGCCGGGCTCGAAGCGCCGGTTCACCAGCGTGATGCGCTCGGCGTGGGCCGTCAGCAGCGGCTGCCAGGCGCGGTCTACCGCCGGGGACACGACCCTCAGCACCGCGCCGCATGCGAGCAGGTCCCGCGCCTTCTGCGCAGCGACGGGGCCGGCTCCGACGACGAGGCAGGGCCGGTCATGGAGCTTCAAGAAGAGCGGGTAGAGCGGGGCGGTGTTCGGGGTCATCGCTTCGTCAAGCCTCTGGCCCTGCCTACATTCTTGACCATACAAGTCAACAATGGATGTGGCGTGCCGGGATGCAGCGGCCTGGGTCCCCGAGCGGTGCGACGAATCTTGAGTGTCGGCACTCGACCGCGTATGGCGCCCCTACCCGGGCTCGCCCAGGGGCTCGCTTCACTCGGCCCGGACCAGACCATTTTAGAAGAGCTTCTGATTCTCCTCGCGCTGACGCTGGTCAACGGTGTCTTCGCAGGCGCCGAGATCGCGATGCTCAATGTGCGCAAGACGAGGCTGCGTGAACTCGTCGACCGGGGCAGTGGCGCGGCGGCCTCGGTCCAGCGCCTGCGGGAGAACCCCGAGCGGCTCTTCGCGACGGTGCAGGTCTGCATCACCGTCATCTCGAGCAGCGCGGCTGCCTTTGGCGGCGCCTCGGTGGCGGCGCGCCTCGAGGCGGTGCTCGCGCCACTGCCGGTGTTCGGGCCGCACGCGCAGACGATCTCGCTGACGATCGTCGTGGCCGGCATCTCCTTCTTGACCCTGGTGCTCGGCGAGCTTGTCCCCAAGTCGCTCGCCCTGCGTGCCACCGAGCAGTACGCGCTCATCATCGGGCGCCCCCTGCTCGGCCTCGCCTACCTGCTGCAGCCCGCCGTCAGGGCCCTCACCGGGACCTCGAACCTCGTACTCGGGCTCTTTGGCGACAAGACGAACTTCAGCGAGACCCGCCACTCGCCCGAGGAGATCTCGCAGATCGTCGATGAGGCCGCCAAGTCGGGGGCCGTCGATCCCAAGGTCGGCGAGATCGCGACCCGGGCGCTCGAGTTCGGCGACCTGACCGCCTGGGATGTCATGGTGCCCAAGGGCGAGGTCGTGGCGATCGCCAAGAGCACCAGCGCCGAGCAGCTCCGAGACTCGATGGCCAAGTCGCGGCACACGCGCATCCCGGTCTTCGACGGCGACCGCGACAACATCATCGGCTACATCTCGACCAAGGACATCCTGCCGGCGCTGCTTGACGGCGGCCGCTGCGAGATCGACAAGCTGCTCCGAAGGCCCTTCTTCGTGCCCGAGACGGTGCCGGCGGTCGATCTGCTGCAACAGCTCCAGCGACACCGCCTGCACATGGCCTTCGTGGTCGACGAGCATGAGGCCATCTGCGGCATCGTGACCTTCGATGACCTGGTCGAGGAGCTCGTCGGGGAGTTCTTCGGCGAGCACCAGCGCGACGCCAAGCCGACCTTCTCGTCGGAGGTCGACGGCGCGGTGCTCGCAGAGGGCAAGACCGCGATCCGCGACCTCAACCGGGAGTTCGACTGGGAGCTGCCCGAGGACGAGGACTTCTCGACACTCGGTGGCCTCGTGATGTCGCTGGCGGACCGCATCCCCGAGGTCGGTGCGACCTTTGCGACCGACTCCGGGTACACGCTCGAGGTCGTAGACGGCTCGGCTCGGCGCGTGAGGACAGTGCGGGTCAGGCCCCCGACGAAGCTCGAAGGGGACCGCGAGATCACCGAGTGACCGGCCATGGTGGCCTATTGAGGCCGGCCATTGACGGCCTCTATGTCCACCCCGTCAAGAGCCTCGCCTCCCTCCGCGTCCCGGATGTCCGGGTTGGCGCGCGTGGCTTCGAGCATGACCGTCGGTGGATGGTCGTCGATGAGGCAGGGCGTCAGCTCACGCAGCGTGAATGTCCGGCCATGGGTTCGATCCCGGCAACCATGGCCGGCCGCACGCTCCAGCTCGGCGAGCCGGGTGGGCTGCTCCAGGTCGAGGCTCCCGGAGGCAGGCCCCGCATGGTCCGGGTCTGGGAGGGCGACACGCCTGCTCGAGACGCCGGGGATGCCGCGGCAGACTGGCTGACGCGCCGGCTAGGGCGTTCGGTCCGGCTTGTCTGGCAGTCCGACGACGACCTGCGCCCGGTCGATGCGGCCCATGCGGAGCCCGGGGACGTCGTGAGCCTTGCCGATGGCTTCGCGGTGCTCGTGGCGTCGCGCGCCTCGGTCGAGGCCGTGGCCGAATGGACCGCAGAGCCCGCCGACGCGCGCCGATTCAGGCCCAACCTGGTCGTGTCCGGGGTTCCGGCCTTCGCCGAGGACCACTGGCGCCGCATCCGGATCGGCGCCGTCGTGCTCGAGCTGGTCAAGCCCTGCTCGCGGTGCGTCATGGTCAATCTCGACCCACAGACGCAGCAGGCTTCACCGGCGACGCTGTTGGCGCTTGCACAACACCGCCGCAGCGGTTCAAAGGTGTTCTGGGGCTGGAACGCCACCGTGCGCCACGAGGGGCTCGTGCGCGAGGGGGATCCGGTCGAGATCGTGGAGGTGCGCGCGTCATGACCCCGGTACTCGAAATCCTCCGGCACGAGGTCGTCTCTGCCGCACGCAGCCGACGGCTCTGGCTGGTGTCTGCGCTCTACCTTGGCGGGGCGACGGTCGGTGGCCTGACCTATGCCTGGACCCTCAACAAGATCCGCGAGGCGGCGGTCGAGGGGCTCATGAAGGCGGGGCAGTCCGCGGCGACCGCCTCACTGGCGATCAGCATGGCGGCGACCAAGGGCTACAAGGAGATGGTCGCGGGTCTCGCAGGCATCGACGTGTCGCTGCTGAACCCTGACTTCGAGGTCTCGGTCATGATGCCGGCGCTGCTGTGGGGTGCGCTGGCCTTCTTGCCCTTCCTGGTCGTCTTCTCTGCCTTCGACCACGTCGCGAGCGACCTGCAGGCGCGATCGCTGAATTTCAACGTGCTCCGGGTGTCGCGCTCCGAGCTGCTTGCAGGCAAGACGCTGGCCTGGGCGCTGGTGATGGGGGTGCTGCTGCTGCTCGGCTCGATCTGCCTGCTGTTGGCGGCGAACCAGGTGCTGGTGGTGCCGGTCCCGGTCGAGACCTTCGGGCTGGCGATCAAGTACGCGCTGCTGCTGCTGCCCTTCTTGTTCGCCTACCTGGCGATGACGACCGCGGCCTCGACGCTGTTCGCGCGACCCTTCACGGCGCTGGCCGGCAGCCTGGGAATCATGTTCGTCTTCTTCGTGCTCGGGGTCGTCTCGAAGGTCAGCGACAGCCATGCGTCGCTCGCCGCGCTTTCACACCTGCGGTGGCTGACGCCGGGCGCCTACCACGACGGCTTCTGGCAGAGTGGGTGGAAGGGCCCCCTGACCTCGATGTTCGCCTACCTCGTGATGGGGGGCCTGTTCTACGCGCTCGCCGACCGGCGGCTCCGCACGCGGGACCTCTGATGTCGTTCGCACCTGCCGGAGGCGAAGGGATGGCGGAGCCGGTGATCGAGCTGAGCTCGCTGTCGAAGCGATATGGTGCCAAGCTGGCGGTCGACAGGGTTGACCTGACGGTGCCGCGTGGCTCGGTGTTCGGCCTGCTCGGGCCCAATGGCGCGGGCAAGACGACGACGTTCGGGCTGGTCGCGGGGCTGCTGCAGCCGACGTCGGGCAGCGCGGCGGTGCTCGGGACGCCCTCGACCGAGCTTCACCGGCTCCGCGGCCGGGTCGCGGTGCTGCCACAGGACGCCTGGTTCCCGGCGCTGGTGCCGATCCGGGCGCAGCTGGCGCACTACGCCAGGCTGATGGGCTTCAGCGGTTCGGCGGCGGTGGCTGAGGCGGAGCGGGTCCTGACGGAGGTCGGGCTGCAGGAGTCAGGCTCGCTCAAGGGCAGCCAGCTCTCGCACGGCATGACCAAGCGCATTGGCATCGCCGCGGCGCTGATCGGCAACCCCGAGGTGCTGCTGCTCGACGAGCCGACCACCGGGCTCGACCCGCGGAGCGCCTACCACGTCAAGCAGCTCATCGCGCGCCAGGCGCCGCGGGCGACCGTGCTGCTCTCGAGCCACCAGCTCGCCGATGTCGAGGAGATCTGCTCGCACGGTGCCATCCTCGACCAGGGCCGGCTCGTGCGGCGCGGCACGATGTCCGAGCTGACGCGCTCCGGGCAGGACATCTGGTTCGAGCTGCGTCTAGGCGCCCCGCTGCCGCGCGCCGAGCTGGTCGAGGCGCTCGGGCCCGCGATCACCGTGGAGCGGCCCGCGCCGGACCGGCTCAAGGTCACCCACCCCGCGGGAACCGACCCTGCGAAGGTGATCGCGACAGTGCTCCGGGTGCTGCTGGCGCACGAGGTCCCGCTGCTTGGCATCCAGCGGGGCACCTCGCTCGAGACGGCCTTCATGCAGGCGACTGGCGGGACCGAGTGGAGCGGCGAGGCAGCGCCATGACACCGGGAGAGCCCGTCTGGCTGTTCACCGACACGGCGATGCGGGCGCACGTGGCCTCCGAGGCCCATCCCGAGCGCCCGGCCCGGCTCGATGCGATCCTGCGTGAGCTCCAGGTCGAGCCGATCGACGGCGTCTGCTGGTTGACCGTGACGCCTGCCACGCCCGGGGAGCTGACCTGCGTGCACGCCGCGGAGCACGTCGATGCGGTCATCTCGACGCGCGGGCGCCCGACGGTCTTCG
>JBILLP010000078.1:0-9665 GCA_044376025.1 Bradymonadia bacterium | reverse complement strand
GCTCGCGGAGTTCGAGCGCGCCGCACGCACCAAGGACGTCCCTGGCGCCCTGTTTGCCGTGGAGCGGGCGAGCGACGACGACGAGAAGCGCGGGCGGGTCCTGCTCGAACGCTGGGCCGACCGTGCCGCCAACTACTACAGTCGGGGCCGCGTGGAAGCCCCCGCCGACGCGCTCCGCTGGGTGCTCGTCGATGAGCTCGACTTCAGGGGCGACCCCCGCGAAGGCCTCACGGTCGGAGGCAGCTACCTCTCGCAGGTGATCCGCTCCCGACGCGGACTTCCCATCCTGCTCTCGTCGATCTGGATGATGGTGGGCCGGTTCGCGGGCTTCGACGTCGACGGCATCGGGCTGCCGGGCCACTTCATCGTGCGGGTCTCAGGCGGCACCAGCGACGCCGAGCTGGTGGACCCCTTTGGCGGAGGTCCGAGGCTCAGCGGTAGCGACTGCAAGCGGCTCGTCCGCGACCTGACCGACGGCAGGGTCTCGTGGGACGACGCCTTCCTGGAGCCGACCTCGGTCGACGACCTGTTGGAGCGCGTGCTCCGGAACCTCTGCAACGCCTTCCTCAAGGAGGGCGACACCGACTCCCTCTACCGGTCGCTGCGCTTCATCGCCGCCCTCAAGCCCGAGGCGGCGGACATCCAGCTCAGCCTCGCCCGGCTGCACGAGGAGCTAGGCGCCACCGAACTCGCGACCACCGGCTACCAGCGCGTCATCGACGACTTCGCCTCGACCCGCGAGGCGCGGTTCGCCGAGCAGCGGCTCGCCCGGAACGCCGCCGCCAACAAGCTGAGAAACTAGGCTCCGCGGGGTGGAGCCTCTCCGCAGGTGGGCCGCGCGCCGGCTGGCGACCCTGGCCGCCCTGTTCGCCCTGCTCGCGACGGCCCGGGCGCAGGCTGCCGGCTCGAACGCGGAGCCCTGGCAGACACTGACCACCGAACACTTCGAGGTGCACTTCGCGGAGCGGCTCGCCCCGCTCGCACCCGGCGTCGCCGAGATGGCCGAGCAGGCCTGGCACCTGCTCACCCCGTGGCTCGGCCACGCGCCTCCCGGCCGCACCCACGTCGTGATCGACGACAGCGGCGACAGCGCCAACGGCTTTGCCTTCGTGGTCCCGCGCGAGACGATGCACGTGAACGCGGTGCCGCCCGAGCTCGACGGCGTCCTCGGCCACGCAGACAACTGGATGTGGAACCTCATTGTCCACGAGTTCACGCATGTGGTCCAGATCGGTACGATTTCTGGTATTCCGGAGCTCGCGAACATCCCCTTCGGCCGTCGCTTCGCACCCAACCAGAACCTGCCCCGATGGTTCCTCGAGGGCCTCGCGACCTACGCGGAGTCGGTCCACACCGGCACCGGTCGCGTCCACGCCACGCTTTTCAGGACCATGCGCGACCAGGCCTTCGTGGGCGGCGTCGCCCCAACGCTCGGCCAGCTCTCCGGGCTCCCCGACCACTGGCCCGGCGCCACCGGCTGGTACCTGTTCGGCGGCTTCTTCGTCGCTGACATCGCCGAACGGCGCGGCAGTGACGCGCTCGCGGCCTACTTCGCCGACTACGGCGACGATGTCCTCCCGTACGGCGTCAACCGCACTGCTCGTGAGCACCTGGGCGCCGGCATCGACGTGATGTGGTCGGATTGGACACGCGCTGCGGCCGACGAGGCCCAGCGCCGCGCCCGCCTCCGCGCCGAGGCCGGCCTGACGCCGACCCGTGCCGTCACGCGGCGTGGCTGGAACTCCCGCGCCGTGATCGCGCTCCGCTCCGGGCTGGCCGCGTGGATTCGCTCCGACGCCGCCGGCCCCGCACGCATCGAGTGGTTCGATGCGACGGGCGCCCAGAACGAGCGCATCGTCGACGGCGTCGTCGACCTCGCGCCCGGGCCCGGTGCCGAAGAGGTCCTCGCCAGCGTCGTGACGCCCTCGTGGCGCGGGACCTCGTATCGAGACCTCTGGCGCATCGACCTTCGCACGGGCCGTCACACACGGGTCACGACCGATGCGCGGCTCCGCGAACCCGACCTCGCCCCCGACGGGCGCCGCGCCCTCGCAGCGGCGGTGCGCGATGGCCGTACCGACCTCGTCGAGGTCGACCTCGCGAGTGGGCATGTCAGGCCGATCTGCCGCGGACCCGCCTGGTCGCGCTTCGCGATGCCGACCTACCTCGACGACACGAGCGCCATCGCGGTCCTCCAGGCAGAGGGCGACGGCACCCGGCTCGTCCGCGTCGATCTCTCCTCCGGCGAGGTGTCGCCCCTCACCGACGGCACCGACACCGTGCTCGACCCGCATGCGGTCGGCGATGGCTCCATCATCTTCGTCTCCGACCGGACGGGCGCCTTCGAGGTCCACCGGCTCGAACTCAGCACCGGCGTCACGACACGGCTGACCCGGACGGCCGGCGCGCTCTTCTCTCCGACCGTCGCGAAGGAGTCGGGCCGGTGGGACAACCCCTTCGCCTTCGCACCCAGCCTCTACCCGGGCGGGCCTTCAGACGCAGATCAAGGGTTTCTCTTTGCGAGCAGCTACGGACCCAACGGATACGACATCGTGGCGATGCCCTGGGCTCCCGGTTCGACCGTCGGTGACGCGCCCTTCGAACGCCGCGAGCAGGTCCCGGTGATCGCCAGGGTAGCGCTGCCGGAGCCGCTCGATCCGGACGCTTCGCGGTATGGGGCTTGGCGACTGCTGACCCCGGCAACGTGGGGGGTCTACGGGTCGAGGCAGGGAGGCACCCTCTCGACCGGGGCGCAGGTGGTCGGCGGCGACCCGGGCGGCCGGTCGGCCTACGCGCTGTCGGCAGAGTGGAGCCCCGCGCTCGGAGAAGCCTTCGGCAGTCTCGGTGTGGCGACATCGAGGTTTGACCTCGACCTGTCTGCGAATGTCTTCCGAAACGCCTATGTGCGCGCCGGTGCCCGCATCATCGGCCGGCGTGACCAGCCCTTCGTCGAGGAGGCCTTCGGCGGCTCGATCTCGACGGCGATTTCGCTGCCGGGGCTCCGTACGGCACAGGCCTTGGGTGCCGTCTTCGAGGCGCGCTGGGTCGACGCCCTCGACCAGCGGCCGCCCGACTTCGATCCCTCTGATCCACCGCCGCGCCTCCCCGAGTTCGGGCCGCTCCATGCCGTCGGCCTGGGCTACGCCTGGAACCGCACCCGCGCCTACGCGGACTCCATCTCGACCGAGCAGGGCGCTGCCGTGAACGTCTCAACCCGGTTGCGAGGCCCGTGGACCGGCTCGTTCGCCCGAACCTGGGAGCTTGGCGCCGGCGTTCGTGGCTTCGTGCCGATGCCCTGGGAGCGGCAGGTGCTCGCACTGCGGGCCTTCGCAGGGGCTGGCGGCTCGGACTTCGACCGTCGGACCCTTTACTCGCTCGGTGGACCCGACGCGCAGGACCCCTTCGTCGCCTGGTACGCGGGCCTCGGCGCCTCGAGCGCCCACGTGCGCGGTCAGCCGCCCGCGGCGCGGTCCGGGGACGCCTTCTACCTGGCGAACCTGGAGTACCGGTTCCCGATCGTGCGGCTCGACGCGGGCATCGACACGCTCCCGCTCTACCTCGGACGCCTCTCGGGGGCACTCTTCGCCGACGTTGGCGACGCGCGCCAGCAGCCGGGTGGCTTCGGGACACCGATGGGCGGCATCGGCGCGGAGCTGCGCCTCGGCACGCTGATCGGCTACTTCGCGGGTGCGTCCTTTCGAGGCGGCGCGGCATGGGGACTCGGTGCCCCGGGTGGTTGGGATCTCTACCTGCTATACGGCTCAGCCTGGTGACCGGGCGACTCCGGGTAGGCGTCGCTTGACGCGCGTGGCGACGGGTGGGTAGTCTCCCCGCGTCGGCGTGCATCGTCGGCACCTCCTGACCCGGGCTGAAACGTGAGCAACCGCAAGGTCCTCATCATCGACAGCAACATCCTCGACGTGCTGCGGGCAGAGAAGACCCTGCAGGCGGCGGGGTTCTCGGTCGGTCGGCTCACGACGCCCCACGGTGCCCTGGCGAAGATCGAGTACGAGCAGCCCGATGTGCTGCTGCTCGACGTCACGATGCCGCGCCTCAATGTGCAGGAGATCCTCGGCGGGCTCCGTGCCGACGCCAGCTTTGAGGACGTCGTGGTGGTCCTGTTCTCGGACCTCGACGCGCCCACGCTGCAGTCGATGTGCGTGGACCACGACATCCACGGCTACTTCAGCAAGTCGATGGACATCGAGAAGGTCGGGACCTTCTTGCGACAGTTCTACGACGAGGCCGCCGGCTGACCGCTCATGCGGGGCGGGGCTCCTGGAGCTCCGCGAGCTGGCGCTCGACGCGCGCCACATCTACCTCGCGGCGGAGCTCGGCCCACATGTCCCGCGCCCGCTGGAGCAGCCCCTGCGCGCCTGCCGTAGCGCCACGCGCCCGCTGCCACAGGCCGAGCTGCTCGAGTGGCCACGCAAAGTCGGGATCAACCAGGCCGGTCTCGTCCACCAGCGCGAGGCTCTCCGACAGCAGCGCCTCCGCCTCGTCTCCGCGGGCGGCAGCGGCCTCGGACGCCGCCCAATTCAGCTTCGCCCCGAGCACGATGTAGGGGTACCGGATCCGCTCCGCGACCTGTACGCCGCGCCCGAACGCGCTGCGTGCGTCATCAAAGCGACCGCCATCGCGGGCCACGATGCCGAGGTTCGTCAACGCGATCGCCGCATCGAAGGGCGCCCCGATCGACTCGAAGAGATCAACCGCCCGCTGGTAGTGCTCCGTTGCAAGGCTCAGGTCGCCTCGAAACCGCGCCACGTCGCCGAGCCCATTGAGCTGGTGTGCGACGCCTCGGCGAGCCCCGAGCGCGGCATAGAGGTCGAGCGCCGCCTGGTAGCGGCGCGTCGCCGTCTCGAGGTCGTCGCGCATCCGCGAGATCACGGCCAGCTTGGCGTAGCTCTGCGCGATGCCGCGGCTGTCCTCGACGGCCCTGAAGCGTTCGAGCGCGTCGTGAAAGAGCTGCTCCGCCCGGGTGACGTCACCGCCCGACCGGGCGATGTCGGCGATGAGCCAGAGGACCTCCGCGTACTGGACACCCTCTCCGGCGGCCCGGGCCTCTTCGAGCGCCTCGTGGGCCAGGCGCTCCGCCTCGTCGACCTGCCCGCGGTGCATCGCCACACGAGCCAGGCCCGCGAGGCCCTTCGCGCGCAGACGCGGGTTGCCCGCGGCATCTGACAGGTGGGCGCCCTCGTCGAAGAGCCGGTTCGCCGCGTCGAAGTCGCCCTCGACCCAGTCGACGTCAGCCTGGCCGTACGCCGCAGCGACCCGCTCATCGAGCGAGGATCCCGGGTCGCTCGCGACCAGCTCGAAGTGCCTCCGGGCGTCGGCGTAGTTGCCGAACCCGAGCGCAAGCTGCGCAATCCGGAGCTGCATCCGGCGCCGCCGCGCCTCAGCCTCCTCTCCGGTCGCGCCGACCTCGCCGAGCAGCCGCAGCGACCGCTCCAAGAAGGCCACAGCCTCGTCGGGTCGATGCGAGCGCTCAGCCGCCTGCGCGGCGATCTCGGCAAAGGCCAGCTCCCGGTGGCGGTCGCGCGCGAGGGCGAAGTGCTCGACCAGCTCAGCCGCGATGCGTTCGAGGTCGCGGCCGCGCACCGAGAGCTTCGCTTCGGCCGCATGCGCGTGGAGTGTCCGGGTCGTGCGCAGGTGCTGGAGCCTGTCGAGCAGCACGTCGCGCACCAGCCCGCTCGAGAACACCAGCGCGTCCTCGTCGCGGACCTCCGCCAGCCGCAGCAGCCCCTCGCCGAGCAGGCAATCGAGATCGCCGTCAAGGTTCGTCACGAGGTCTGCACGCCCTTCGAACTCGACCATCCGCGCGAGCTCGGCGAGCGTGAAGCCGGCCCCAAGGATCGCGCACCGGTCGAGCAGCTCTGCCGCACGCGGCCCCGCCGCACCCCGCGTACCGAGGCGGCGCACCCGCAACAGGACCAGGTCGGACAGGCCCGGCGGCAGCAGCCGGGTGACGTCGACGCCCGGGAGCGGGCGCCACCCGGTCGGGGAGAACTCGAGCAGCCGCTCATCGAACAGGTGGCGAACCAGGTGGACGAGCTGCAGCGGCACGCCGTCGGCACGTCTCGTGAGCGCGTCGGACAGCTCAGGGTTCGCGTTGAACATCGAGGCGACCAGGTCGTGCGCGTCGGCGTTCGAGAGCCGTCCAACCCGATGCCGCACGACGGTCGAACCCTCGAAGCGGCTGAGCTGTGCCAGCGTGTCGTCAACGCCGGCGTGCGCCTCATCGCGCTCGACGCACACGACCAGCAGCAGCCGCGAGGACCGGTGCCCAAGCTCACTCGCCGCGTACTCCAGGAACTCCGCCGCCGCCGGCCCCGCGAACTGCACATCGTCGAGCATGAGCAGCACGGGGCGCTCCCGCGAGAGCCGTTCGAGCACGCCGAGCAGCAGGTCGCCCGGGATCGACGCCTCGTCCTGCGACGCGCCTGCTGCGGCGCGCCGTGACGGGCGCACGAACTCCGCGAGCCTCTCGAGGTCGTGGGCGTCGGCAAGGCCAAGCTCTTGGCCACGGCGCGCGAGCGACCCGCGAAGACCGGCATCGTCGAGCCCGCGCAGGTCGAGCAGGGTCTCCAGTGCCTCGCGCAGCCCGTGCAGGCCGGGCGCGGCATCGCGGTGAAACACCCCCACCGCATCGACAAAGCGGAGCGTCGACGCCGCCTCCTCGCGCAGCCAGTGCGCCAGCTTCGTCTTGCCGATCCCGGGCGGACCCTCGACCGTGAGGACACGCCCCTGTGCCGACGAGACCACCGCCACCGCGCACTGCATCAGCGCGGCGCGGTCTCGCTGCCTCCCCACGAGCGGAGCGTTCGGGCGGAGCGTCGGCGTGGCCGCCTGGATCTCACGCGCTGCGGGCTGCGCCGCAGCAGCGGGCTGCGCCGCACCGCCCTCGACCACCGTCCGAGGGTGGGAGTCGGTGCCCCGGTGCTCCTCGACGAGCGTTCCGGGTCGCTCCTCGAGAAGCGTTCGAGGCCGCGCCTCTGCAGGGGTGACCGGGCGCGAACCCAGCGCGACCATCCCCGCTGCCTGGCCCCGCACGGGCCCGAGGGTCGCCGCCGCCTCCGCCGCGCCCGACAGCGCCCGCAGCCGAGTGCGAAAGACCGTCGCGCTGGGGATTCGCTCCGCGGCGTCCTTCGCGAGCGCGTCATGCACGAGGCGCTCGATGCCGACCGGCACCGTCAGCCCCGCCCGCGGGACCACCGGCGGCGCAGGCTGGTGCATCTGGGCATCGAGGACCGCCCGTGGGGTGGCGCCGCCAAAGGCGTGGCGCCCCGTCAGGGCCCAGAACAGCATCAGCCCGACGGTGTACACGTCGACGGCGGTCGTCAGGTGCGCATCGCCCCGCGCCTGCTCGGGCGCCATGAAGAGCGGCGTGCCGAGGATGCGGCCCGCAGCGAGTGCCTCCGGCGCGTCGTCCTCGAAGGTCGCGATGCCGAAGTCGACGATCTTCACGAAGGGGCGACCGTCGGAGTCGCTCGTGAGCAGCACGTTGCCGGGCTTGATGTCCCGGTGCACCACGCCGCGGCCGTGGGCGTGTGCGAGTCCGCCGAGAAGCTGGTCGAAGATCTGCCTGAGGTCAGAGAAGGGCAGTGACTGCCGGCTCAGCAGGTCGCCGAGCGACACACCCTCGACCAGTTCCATGGCCAGGTAGAGCTGGTCATCGAAGGCAGTGCCGAAGTCGAGCACCATCGCGATGTTCGGGTGTGACAGCGCCGCGACGGCGCGGCCCTCCCTGACGAAGCGACGCCGCAGCGACTCGTTCCGCGAGAGCTCCGCACGCAGCATCTTGAGTGCGACGGGTCGGTCGAGCGGCTCCTGGATCGCCTTGTAGACCGTTCCGGCACCGCCCGAGCCGATGATCGAGGCGATGCGAAACCGTTCGGCGACGAGCGTTCCGGTCGGCAGTTCCATGGTCGAGACAGGGCAGAGGGCCAGCGGGCGGCGCAGCGAGTAGCCCTGCAGGCGACTCCCCGCAACCTGCCCACCCGCCGAATCTTCTTGGCCGCCCAATGCCTCCGGCGCGGCCTGGGCCGGGTGGCCAACATGCGGCCGGCGTGGTAGTCGCGCGGCAATGGACTCCGCGTCAGCTCCAACGCCTGCTTCGACCCTGCTGAGCGCGTTCCGCCGTCTCGACATCGGCCTCGTGGGGGCGGGGCTGCTCGCCCTCTGCCTCGCGCTGCTGACCTTCCCGGGGTACCTGCCGCTGCGCGACGCCATCGCGCGCTTCGAGGTCGCCGAGGCCCTGCAGCATGGCAACCTGTTCGTTGACCACGCACCGGCGGCCTCGAATCCGCACTTCGAGAGCTGGTACGTCACCGGCGCCGACGGTCACAGGTACATCCGCTACCCGCTGCTGCACAGCCTGCTGATGCTGCTGCCGATGTCGCTGTTCGACAACCAGCGGGGAGCGGCGCTGACCTTCGTGCTCATGGCGCCGCTCGTGCCATGGCTGGGCGCTCGCGCGGGGCGGGCCCTCGGATACGGGCAGAGGCAGTCGCTCGCCGGCGGCTGCCTGCTGGCCTTCGCGACCATGATGTTCCCGTACAGTCGCGACTCGCACGACAACTTCTTGATCGCGCTCGGCACGCTATGGGCCTTTGTAGCGCTCGCCGCGCCGCGCCGCCCGCTGCTCGCCGCCGCGAGCGCGGGCCTCGCCTTCGGACTGACCCTCAACGTCAAGCTCTGGGCCGTGGCGATGCTGCCGATGGTCGCGTGGCTGCTGCCGGTTGCCACGGCGGAGGCCCGCGCCTTCTCGCTCACCGGCTGGGTCAGGGGGTGGCTCGACCGTCGCACCTGGCTTCGATGCGCGGTCTTCGGCCTGGCGGCAGCCCCCGCCGTGTACTTCTACTGCGACTATGTGTCGCTGCGCTTCGGGAGCCCCTTCGGCGACCTCGCGGTCGAGGCAGGCAAGGGCTCCCCGGCGCCGCTGCTCGCGCTCGCCGGGCTGACGATCGGCCCCGCGAAGTCGGTCTTCCTCTACAACCCCATCCTCGTGCTCGCCCCGGTGGCGCTCTGGCGGCTCTGCAGGCGTGCCCCTCGGCTCGGTGCCGGCATCGCGCTCGGCGCAGCGGGCTCCTTCGCGATGACGTGCATGTACGCCAACTGGCACGGCGACATGTGCTGGGGGCCGAGGTATGTCCTGCCTGCGGTCGCGCTGCTGGCACTGACGCTGCCAGAGCTCGCGGGCGGCCGTCGAGAGGGGCTTGTCCGCTGGGCCTGGCGAGGGCTCCTCGCTGCCTCGGTCGCCGTGCAGCTCATCGGCAGTAGCGTCTACGTGAACCGCTACTTCGACGAGACCGGCCACACCGACCTGCAGTACGTCGAGGACCGCACCTACCGCTACTACTTCACGCTCGAGCCCTCGCAGTTCTCGAGCGCCGTGCTGGCTGTCCCCGAGGTCGTCCGGGTCAGCCTCGACATGGCGCTGCACGGCGGCAGGGCAGTAGCCGGGGAGCGGGCGGCGCTGCAGGGTGTCCCGCTCGGCGCCCTCGAGCCCGCGGTGCGCGAACAGGTCGCGTCGAGGCTGCGGCTGCTCGCCGATCCGGGCTACTCGACCCTGTCGTGGTGGTGGGTGTTCGACGCCGTTGCCAAGACGTCGGTAGCCTGGTCTGCGCCCCTGTCGACCGCCATCCTTGCGCTCAGCCTGATCG
>JBILLP010000077.1:0-9690 GCA_044376025.1 Bradymonadia bacterium | reverse complement strand
GTCATCGAAGGTCAGTTCGAACCGGTCGCTCGAGGCGCGCCACTCGCCATCGGGGCCTGAGAAGCCTCGCCGCGCCCGAAAGACACCCTCGGCCGCGCCGGACTCGTCATCGGTGGTCTGCCCCAGCGGTGCGAGCGTCGCCCGCAGGCTGCCTTGGTTGGCGACCCGCAGAAACCCGGCCCTCATCGACGTGACGACGTACTGGAGCTTGATGTAGCGGCCGTCATCGAGCCAGAGCCAGAGGTCGTAGGACTCGAACGAGGTACGCTCGCCGTCGGCGGGCTGCATGAGCGACCACGAGAAGGCGGTGGGTTCGCCGACTTCCCAGCCGCGCACCGGTGCAACCTGCGCGGCGGCTGGCGATGCGACGAAGGCAGCGATCGCGACGGCCTTGACGCCCATCGCCCGGACCAAGGCCGTCACCTTCATCGGCTGCCCTCCGGCGCCGCAGCGCCGAGCGCCGCAACCGCCTTGATGTAGGTCGAGTGGGCCGGCCGATAGGTCTCGTCGATCTCGAGCGCCTGCTCGGCCAGTTGCTTGCACTCGAGGTAGTTGCCTGCCGCGCACGCCGCGTCGGCATCCCGCACAAGCTGGCCCAGGAGCGCGCGACGTGCGTCGTGTTCCGCAAGGTTGCCCGCGGGCACCTCCGCGACGCTTCGCATGGCTGGGCGAGACGGCGAAACACTGGTTGCCACGTTGTCGAGGCGCCCGATGACCGATGGCTCGAACGAGACCACGCCCGCAGCAATCACGCCCGCCACCGCCCAGAAACCGACGGCGTGGATCAGACGCTGCCCGGCTGTCGAGGCCCGCTCGAGCCCGCGTCCTCCGTCCCGGATCTCCTCTGCCCGGTCCCACGCATCGAAGACCGAGTAGATCCAGGGAATCACCAGCACCCCGAGCAGTGCGAGCACTGCGGCACGAAGCGACTCGCCGTTGTAGAGTTGGCCCCCCCCAGGTGCGGCGACCGACCACGCCGCGGCACGCAGGGGCGAATGCCCCTCACGCGGGCGTCTCGTCGGACGAGCCTCTCGGGGGTCAGCCGACGGGCCGCCTCCGAACAGCAGCGGTGGCGCCATCCCGGCAGGTCGCGTTGCGAGTGGATCCTGCTCTGCGGCTCTGCGGGCAGCGAGCTGCGGAGGCCTCGGGCCTGCAGGCGTCGGCGCTCTCTCTCCGCGGTTCCGGTCTGCCGCGTCCGCTGCAGTCGTGATCCGGTCGCCCTCGACGGGTCGGGGCAACACCTTCGCCCAACCGTCGAATTGCTCCGGCGAGGGTTGAGCCGCTCCCGAAGCATCCGCGGTTGCGGGCTCTGGCATCGCCTCAGGACTGCTGCCGGCCGGCACTGCAGCGGCGATGCGTTCGGCCTCTGCGGCCGGTGGCGCGTCGGCAGCCTCGACGCGGGTCGCCCTCGGCGCGGCGGACCAGCCTCCGTCACCGACCCCCCGGGTAACGCCCCCGGCCCCAGCCTGCACCGTGCGCACAGGCCGAGCTGCGGCCTCTTTCGCGAATCCGAGCTGGGCCCAGCCTGGCTGCTGGAGAGGCGACGGCGAAGCCTCGACAGGAGCAGCTTCGGCTTCACGCGCAACCCGCTCCCCGTCGTCATCGACCATGCCGGGGGAGCCCATCGCCGTCTTCGGCTCATCGGGACGGGCCCACGCGCCCCAGCCGCCGAGCCGGGTCCCGGAGATCTCGTCTGCCCCCGGTTCGGGCGACACCACCGCGGGCGGCACGCCCTTGCGCGGAACCTGCACCCCTTGCAGCGGCACCGGGACGGCCACCTGCGCCAGAGGACCGTTTTGCAGGGCCGGGGTCACACCGAGGGACCGAAGCAGAGCCAGCTCCCGCTCGGCCTCCTCCGTGGAATCTCCCTGCCACACGACCACGTCGCCGCGCTGAAGCGCAACACGGAGCTGCATGGCCGCCCGTCCGGTGTGCCGTGACAAGATCTCAGCGAGTTCTCCCGTGCCCCCTGGCCACGATCCCGCGTCGACCACCACCTGAATGACTCGCGGCTCGGACACCAGACTGCTCCTTCGACCCGCTGAACAGGCAGCCAGCGGCGGTATATCCGCGACCGTGGACACGGGCAAGGAGACTGGGTCGCCTATCCTCGGCGGGCAGGCATCGCGGCATGCTGCTCGAATCGGCCGATCGCACCGGGGACAAGCGGGATGCCGGTGGCGCGGCGGCCAAGATGTGCCGCCAGCGCCGCCCTCATCGGTTCGAGCGGCGCGCTCCGAGCGTGCCACGCCTCGAACGCGGCAGCGCCCTGGTGCAGCAGCATCGTCGCCCCATCAACGTACGACGTGCGGCCGAGGCGGCGGGCCACGCCGCCGGCGGCGCGTCCGTAGCCCAGGTCGAATAGTTCTGCGCGAGGGTCCACCGCCGCCCACGGAAGCTGCGACCAGGCATCTCCGGCAGCCTCGAGACCCGCATGGGCAGCATCGATCACAAGCGTTGCGCTCTGCAGCGCCTCCTCGAGCGCCTCACGCCACGCCGGCTGCGGCGTCGACGGAAGCGCCTGCCACGACTCGACCATCGACCCGGGGTCAGCGGCCCGCTCCGCACAGAGTTCAGCCGCGCGGGAGAGCGTTCGATTCACAACCGTCAACCGCCGCGACTGCGCGGAGAGGACCTCGACCACGGCACGCGCCGCGCCACCGGCACCGAGCAGGACCACGTGCGTCGCATCGAGGCCATGGCCCTCAAGCGTCGCCGCAATCCCGTCAACGTCGGTATTGAGCGCCCCGACACCCTCACGGATCCGAACGAGGGTGTTCGCGGCCCCGACACGGCGCACCAGCGGGGAGACCCAGTCCGACTGCTCCCGCGCCGCGACCTTGTAGGGCACCGTGACGTTCCCACCCGACCACTCGCCTCGCCGCATCGCATCAACGAGCCGCCCGAACCCTGTGGCATCCTCGCTGCGGGCGAGGTACTCGCCCTGCATTCCGGTCGCCTGCAGCGCTGCAAGCTGCATCGGGGGCGACGCCGACCTCGACACATCACTGCCCGTCACAAAGTAGCGCGCCACGACGTCCCTGTTGTGAGATGACGACCTTGGCGCGAGACGCTAGCGACGACTTCCCCTCTTCTCCAACCGAATGCAGACGCCTCACATGCATGACGCCAACCCGGCTTCGGTCGTATCCATCGGGAACTTCGACGGCGTGCACGTCGGACACCTGCGGATCCTTCGTGAAGCCGCTGAGGATGCGCAGCGCAGAGGCCTCGCCTCGGTCGCGCTGACCTTCGAGCCGCATCCGGTCGAGGTGTTCAGGGCGCTGCGGGCCGAAGACTTCAGGCTCACAAGTCCGGCTCACCGACGCGAGCTGCTCATGGCGGCCGGTGTCGGCCGCGTCGTTGAGCAGGTCTTTGACCGCGGATTTGCCGCGCTGTCGGCAGAGGAGTTCGTCGACAGGGTGCTCGTGGGCGAGCTCCGGGCCGTGAGCGTGCACGTTGGGTACGACTTCAACTTCGGGAGCGGCCGCTCCGGCACACCCGATGTCCTCCGGGCGCTCGGCGCCTCCCGTGGCTTCGAGCTCCATGTCCATGAGGCGGTGAGGCTCGGCGGAGAGCCGGTGTCGTCGACCCGCGTACGCCAGGCCATCCGGGATGGGGATCTCGCGCTCGCGCAGGTCCTGCTCGGCAGGCCCTACTCACTCATGGGGATGCCGGCGGCGGGGCACGGTCGGGGTCGGACACTGTCCTTCCCGACGATCAACCACTACCCGCAGCGCGTGCTGACTCCGCCCCGGGGCGTCTACGTCTCACGCCTTGCGTGCGGAGCCGAGAGCTGGATGGCCGTGTCGAACCTCGGCGTTCGGCCGACGTTTGGAGACGACGTGCGGCTCTCGCTCGAAACACACATCCTAGAACCCTTCGAGGGCCTTCGTCCGGACACACACATCGACGTCTCGCTGCTCGCCCCGATCCGTCCAGAGAGACGCTTCGAGTCTCCGGACCAGCTTCGCGAGCAGATCGCGGTGGATGTCTCCGCAGCACGCGACTGGCATTCAGCAGCGGGTCAGCGGGCCCCAGGCTAGCTGGGGGTCGACGTCGGGCTGGCCTCAGCTTCGCCGTAGTAGTGACCATAGTGGCGATAGTAGTAGTAGCGACCGCCACCACTACCCCGCTCGAGGTCGACGCCGTTCAGCACGGCGCCAAGCACGTTGGCCTTCACGCTCCGCAGCGAATCCACGGCCCGGGAGACAAGTTCCTTTCGGGTCGAACCCGCCTTGACGATCACGATGACGCCATCGACCTGGCCCCCAAGGATCGCCGCGTCGGTGACCGGCACCAGAGGAGGGCTGTCGATGATCACGAGCCCGTATCGGCTCGAGAGCTCTGCGAGCATCTCACGGAACCGATCGGTGTGCAGGAGCTCTGATGGGTTCTGCGGCACCGGTCCGCACGCCATGACGGTCAGGTTGGGCACGTCGGTCTGGTGAAGCACCTCGTCGAGGGAGGCTTCGCCCATGAGCACACTGGAGAACCCGATGTCCTTGCGAATGCCAAACACACTGTGAAGACGAGGTTTGCGCATGTCGGCGTCGATGAGCAGCACTCCGGTCCCCGACTGCGCCGTGACGCTTGCGATGCTGATCGACGCGGTCGTCTTGCCTTCCCGCGGCCCTGCAGAGGTGACGACCAGACTTCGAAGCGGCTGCTCCGATGCCATGAAGAGGAGGTTTGTCCGGATGGATCGGCAAGCCTCGGCCATGGTCGACTTCGGAAAGTCGATCACGAAGGTGTCTCGGTTGAAGGCTTGTCCACGAGCGGGCCCGCGGCTGCTCAGGCGGGACTCAAGCTTCTTCGAGAAGACAGGGATCATCCCGAGGTAGGGCACGCCGAGGTCTCGCTCGATCTCGGACTGGCTCTTCACCGTCGTATCGAACGCCTCGACCAGAAGAGCCAGGGCCAGGGCCAGAATCAGCGAGAGGATGAACGACACCGCCAGGTTGATCGGGACCTTGGGCAGGACGGGTTCAACCGGGACGCGCGGCTGCTCGACAATCGCCACGTTGTTGCGCTGCATCATGCGGACGAGGTCGACCTCCTTCACGCGCCGCTCAATCATGCGGAACATCTCGCGGTCGGCGTCCGCCTCGCGGGTGAGGCTGTTGTACACGAGCTCGTTCTGTCCGAGTTCGAGAGCCTCGCGTCGCGTCTGCTCAAGCTGTGCTGCCAGCGTCCTCTCGAGCTCCTCAGCCCGAGCGAGGTGAAGCACGTTGCCACGGATCACCGAGCGGATCTCAGCGAGGAGCAGCTGCCTCACCTGCTGCTCCTGTTCGATGACCGATTCCATCAGTGGATGTCGATCAAGGTAGCGCGTTGCGATGTCGGTCCGCTTCGTCTGCAGCTCAACGAGCTGCGCCTTCAGTGTCCCAATGAGCTCGCTCTCGGCGAGATCCCCGGCATTCGAACCGAGCAGCTCTTCGTCGGTCTTCAGCCTTCCGAACTGCTGAACGATGGACCGAAGCCGCTCCGCCTCGAGCCGCGCCTCCGACAGTTGCTGACCGAGGGAGAGCAGGTTCTGGGCGGTTAGGTTCTGTCGGTCCTCAAGCGAGACGGACAGGATGTCCTTGTCTCGCCTGAAGTTGTACACGGCGCCCTCGGAGTCCTCGAGCTGCTTGCGAAGGTCCGCATACTGCTGCCTCAACCAGCTCGCGGCGTTCTCGGACGTGGCGAGGCGGCGCTCGAGCCGCTGCGCGCTGTAGGTCTCTGCGACAGCGCGCGAGATCCTCGCGGCCAAGTCGGGGTTGCGGCTCCGTGCATGGATCCGCACGAGCGACGACTCCGGAACCGGCTCAATGATCACTGCGCGCTGCACGGCTCCGGCAACGTCAGCTCCGGCCAGCAAGGCCGCGAGCTCCTCGGGCTTGCTCGATGTGTCGAAGCCAAGGAACTCGGGGGAATCTCGAAGTCCAAGCCTGTTGCCGACCTCTTCGGCGACAGCACGGCCCGCGATCAGCCGGTACTGCGTCTCGAAGTACTGTCGCCGCTCAACGCGCGTCGTCTGCACCGACTTGTCGAGGTCATCGGAGAGCTCCCCGAGGATGCGAGGAGCCTCATTGTCGAGATCCACGAGCGTCGTGGCCTGATAGACCGGTACGCGGGTGAACGTGTACGCCGCACCGGCTCCTGTGACCACCACGATCACCGCGAGCGTGAGCCAGAGGTGCTTCAAGAGCAGATCCCAGTAGGCCTGGACACCTCCTCCTTCGTCTGCAGCACGCGACGGATATGGCCTCTGTACCTCGCTCATCCGAAGCGTACCTCAGGGCAGGAGCTGATAGGTGGGAACGAATACCGTATCGCTCGGCCACAGGCGAAGATTGGGCGCCCGTCCGCGCATCACCTCCTGGAGGGGCACCGGGATCTCGACGACCTGCCCATCCACGACCCTCGTGACGATCGCACGGTCAGCCGCAGCATTCTCCGAGAAGCCGGACGCAGCCGCGATTGCCTCCACGACAGTGAGTCCGCTGGAGTACGGGAATGTCCCGGGCTTCTGTACCTGACCAACGACCGAGATGCGCATCGACCGCAGGTCGAGAACGCGACAGGTGGCAGCAGGTGCGCGGAGCAGGCCGTCTGACAACCTCCGGTCGAGTTCGCTCTCGATCTCGGTGCAGGAGCGCCCCTGCACGGTCACGGTACCGATCAGCGGGAAGTTGATGGTCCCGGCATCGCTCACGGTGTACTCACCGGAGAGGTCTGGCTCCTGGTAGACGCGGATCTCGAACCTGTCGCCGGGCCCGAGCAGCGCGGTGTCAGGAACCGTCCAAGAGCGCTGGACCCAATGCAGGTAGACGTCACTGACAGGAGCAGCACACCCTGCGAACAGGAGCACGCTCCAGAGGAGAAACCACCGCATCGACACCTCAGCGCTTCGAGCGTCCGGCTGGGCGTGTGCTGCCATCACGCGACCGAGACGCTCCACTGCCGCCTAGTAGCGCAGTTCAAACGTCAGGAACACCTGGTTCCGCGTGAAGTCGTTCGGCGCGAGGTCCTCAGCATTGACCTCCACGTCCGTGGATGAGTCGGCTGAACCCGCATCCCCGGCCTTCTGCTGAAGACGGTACTGCAGACCGGCGAAGGCGAAGGGGCTGATCTTGAAGCCAACCGCCGCATCAAGGCCCAAGAGCCGATCAGAGCGGTCGGTGATCTCTCCCAGTTGGACGCCCGAGTCTGTCACGCTCGTCGGCAGGACGTCGCCGAAGGAACGCATCGACACGCTCGCGCCGGCCTTCGCCTCGACGAGCCTCTCCTTGAACGCGAACTTGAGCCCCACTGTGTCGTACTGGAGCCACGTCGCAGCGGCCGCATCGGCGAAGTCACGGTCGTACTCAAGCCCGATGGAGCTTCGACGCGAAAGGTAGTAGGTCGCCCTCGCGGCCGCAACCAACGTCTCCGGCGAGTCGCTGACGTCGTCGAAGCCCGCGGAGCCGAAGCCTACCTCGGCCGCGGCCTCAAACCTCGCGCTGAAGAGCGTCTCGCCGCCCACGAACACGCGCACTGGGGCCGAGTCCCTGTTCTGGATGACGCCCACGATCGTCTCGGACGACGACTTGTCGAACGAGACGGACTCAAACGAGCCCCTGACATGTGCAGAGGTCCGGGGCAGGAAGTGATAGCGAACGAGCGCCGACGCGCCCACCGCATCACGATCGCGATCCGCGTTGCCGTAGCGGTTGGCCTTCCAGCTGCCACGCAGCGTGCCACTGAGCCCCAGCCGCGACCTTCCAACCGAGCCGCCCGGATGGTAGCCGAGTTCGAGATAGGCCTCATTGGTCAGGTTCTGCAGGGGTGCCGCATCCCGCTCCTCCTTGACGGAGGCCGAGTTGTTCGGCGGAGAAAGGAGCCTGAAGCGGTTCCCGGGCGTGACGGAGAACATCCCGTTGGGATTGACCTTGGCCGCGAGCGCGACGTTGGCATCCAAGTCGCTCTGCTCCGAGACCGCGCTCTCGCTTGCGAGATACTGTCGCCAGCCTCCTCCGAGCGCACCCGACCAGGCAACGAATCCGGGACGTGGCGTCGAGAGGCTCACCGAGGGAAGGATGTTCAGCTGCAGCGCCGACGCTTCTTCGGCGTTGCCGAGGACGTTCGAGTTGAAACCGGCCTCAAGGCGCAGCTTCGCTCCAACCTTCGTCCCGCCGAGCTGCAGGCCGCCCTCTTGGGCCCTGGCCGGCGAAGCGACCATGGTTGCACCCAGCGCTGCCAACCCCATCAACGTAAAACATTGTCGAATCATCGAAGTAACTCCCTCGAGCCGAATGCAGGAACGATCTCTATCACTCCGGAGTGGGAGGCTCCACGTCCTGCGCGGTTTCTCCATCCTCTTCGGACAGCCCGTCGCCTGACAGCTGCTCCTGGTCCTGACCGTCCCCATCGTTATCCGCGCCCAGCTCGTTCTCGCCCTGAACGCTGCCGTCCTGGACTGTTCCATCGCAGGCCGTCGCCTTGCCGTACTCCGTCTTCGCGGAGTCCGCAGCAGCCTGCAGCTCGGGCAGTCGAGCCCTAGCAGCGCTTGCACCCGAGTTCGTGAACTCGGTCTGCATCGCCGCCAGGATCGCATCCGCAGCAGACTTGAACTGCGAGACCTGGTTGATCGGCTCCTGAAAGCACGAGCTCTTGTCACCAGGCGCCTGACCCTGTCTCGAGGTCAGGTCAGAAAGCTGGTTCCCGATCTGATTGACCAGATCCTGAGCCTGCTCAACAGGGTTGGGACCCTGTGCCATGGCGTGAGGAGCGAAAGGCCCGATCAGAGCGCACGCGATGGCAACTCCGACTCTCCAAGGCTTGGCAATCATGATCTCTCCTCGTGAGGCCGTCGGTCAACACGCTGTGACCACGTCTCCGGTGACGAGTTAGCGCGTCGTGTCCTGAACTACAGCTGCGTAGCCGGCGCAGCCGAAGGTGTCAACCTCCACGAGACGACACCGAGACAGCAGAACGCCTCATCCCACGGGGTGCAACAACTGTACACCGGGCGGAAACGGGGGGCGCGTCAGGTACCGCTCTCGAGCACCCACACCTTCTTGACCGTGACAGTGCCGCCCTCTGGCTTGTTGAACCGCCAGCGTCGCACGGCACCGACGGCACACGTGGCGACGGCGCTGCCGAGCTGGTTCTCGCCGACGTTGGCCTCAGTCACGGCTCCCTCCTCGCCAATCGTGAACCGGATCTCCAGACGTCCACCCAGCGAGGGATTTGTGGCAAGCTGCCGCTCGTAGCACCGCTGGATGTCACGCGTACGCCGCTCGATCGTCGACCGGAGGTTCGCGTCGTCGAGCTTGCCTGTGCCACTCGCCTTCTCTCCCTCCCCCCGCACACGAACCGTGACCTTCGCTGCGTTGGCACCCTCAGTACGCTCCGCCGTCGCGCCGGCCCCCACGGAGCTGCGCCCGCCGACATCGACCGACCCGCGTCGCACACTGCCCGAGGCGCCCTCGCTGCCGCCGAGCCCAGAACGACCGACAATGCCGCCCTCACCCGTACCTGCCGCCTGCTGCCGCTGGATGACATCCTCGGCCGTGCGGTCTGTAGCGCTCTCGCTCACGCCGAGCGCAGGGCCGACACCGCTATCGCTGTTGAAGAGTGCTGCCAACGCCGACTGTGTACGGACGGCCACCTGCGCCTCTTCGCGGATCTTGTCCTCGCTGCGCGCCTCCTGGGCGGCCCCGC
>JBILLP010000076.1:0-9749 GCA_044376025.1 Bradymonadia bacterium | reverse complement strand
GGCCCAGGGCTTGTCTGACACCGAGATCACCAGCAGCGGAACACCGGCGACCCGGGCTGCCGCTGCGCCGATCCCGCGCACGGCGTCGTCGCAGACGTGCACGAGGTCGGGCCCCTGCGCCGTGATGCCCGCCACAAGCCGCCCGAACGTGGCCACCGAACCTGCGCCGCGCGCCGGTCCGATCGCCACGATGCGCGGATCCCCTGACGAGCCCGAGCAGGCCCAGGCCTCGGCCTCAACCCCGCGCTGCGCCAGCGCGTCGAGGAGCGGCAGCCAGGCAGAAGCAGAGGCATCGTTGAGCACGAGCGCCACCCGGGGCGGCCCCGGTCTGCGTGTCGAGGCCCTGTGAGCCGGGGATTCGGGCGGGTTCGGGGTGTCGGGATTCAGGTTCGCCAGCGGAGCGAGATAGCCGGGGCACGCGGCACGTCAAAGCGATCGTGCCGATGGACGAACCCGACACCAAGCGTCCCGACACGGGCCCCGGACCGGGGCTCGCGGAGTGCGGCTGACAGGTTTCGCACGCGCGTCCCGTCTCGTTCGGTGGTCTCGCGCGAGCGCCAACGGTACCCGCTCCAGGGGTCTTCGACAACCAGCCCGCTCGTCAGGATTGCATCGAGGACAGGCTGGAGCAGACGAGCGAGGACCTCACGATAGCCCTCATCGGTCGAACCAAACCACCCCGCCCCGAGCGCCCCCTGCAGCGCCCCGGTGGCCGCCATCTCGCTGTACCGATCCGACGCGAGCCGTTGCAGGAGCACCACCGGATCATCAGCCTGCGGCAGCGCCGGGGTCGCCGCCTTCGGCGAGGTTGTCGGCACCAGCGGCGGAGCCTGCTGCGACGGCACGTAGCCCAGGATTCGCTTCACGCCCGTGGCGGCGGTCGTCATTCCCTGGTCGCGCAACACGGTCCCGCCGAGCCCCGACACGTACACGTAGCGCTCGCGATCCGGGACCCGGATCCGGTAGGTCGACAGGCGGTCGACATCGAAGTCGGCACGCGCGGCAGTCAGCGCCTCGATCCGGAGCTGCACGGCCGCCGCGTCCTGCGAGGCGAAGCTCGGCATCGACCTCGACAGGAGACGACACAGCGAGCGGTCTCCCGAGCCCACCCACGACTCCCCCCGATCGTCGGTCACGACGACCGCCTGCATCTGCAGGCCCTCCTGGATATGGGCGCACTGGAACGCCAGCGCCCGTGTCACCTCGTCGCTGCGGCGATATCGGCGGTCCCGGCTGCGGGTCGGTCCTTCATCCCACTCGAACAGTTCCACGTGCGCCTCCGGCGTGGGTGGCAGGTTCGATGTCGGATACGCGCCGTGCCCGGGAGCCGCAAAAATCGCGCGGGCGGACCTCTGTCAGGCAGAGGTGTATCCGCCGTCGACCGCGAACACCTGGCCGGTGACGTAGCTCGACTCGTCTGACGCCAAGAAGGCGGCGATGCCGGACACCTCGTCGGGCTGCGCATAGCGACGCAGAGCTGTCCGGTCGGTGAAGGTCCTGACAAGGTCGGGACTCGTGAGCAGTGCACCGGCGAACCGCGTCTCGACGAGCCCGGGTGCGATCGCATTCACCCTGATGCCTGAGGTGCCAAGCTCGGCGGCGAGTGTCTGCGTGAGCGAGATGACCGCCGCCTTCGTCATGCCGTACACCCCCTGAAGCGGCGCCGCGCGCATCCCGAGCACGCTGGTGACCTGGATCAGCGAGCCGGGCCGGTTGGCGCTGAGCTGGGCCAGCGCCACGTGGCGGCTGAACTCGAAGTACCCCCTGGCATTGACCTCGAAGGTCTTGTCCCACGCAGAGCCCGTCACGCCCAGGAAGGGGCCGAAGTAGGGATTCGTCGCCGCGTTGTTCACGAGCACATCGGGGACGCCGACCGACTCGACGACGCGACGCACGGTCGCCTCGATTACCGCCGGATCGCCTCCGTGGCAGGCGATGCCCGTCACCCGGTCTGCTCCGGATTCATGGTTCAGCCGCGAGGCCACCTGGTCGAGCGCCTCCTGCTTGCGCGAGGTGATCACGACGCGGGCGCCCTCCCGGACAAACCTCGCGGCGATCGACTCACCGATTCCCCGGCTCGCTCCAGTGACGAGCGCTACCTTGCCTTCGAGTCTTCGAGCCATGTTCCCTCTCCCTCTCGCGACCGGGGCGACGACCACGACCTTGGTGCGAAGTTTGACGCACCACGGGTGGCTGGTCCATAGAAATGCGTCCCTGGAGGCACGCATGGTCCACTCCCTGCTCTTGACGGTCATCTGTGGCCTCTATTCAGCCCTGCTCGGCGAGGCTGGGCTGCAGAAGCTGATCGGTCGCCAGACACCTGCCTGGTTCATCGACAAGTTCGCGACGACCTGGATGGGCCGCCTCCCGGCCCCGCTCCTCTGGTGGGGCATCGCGCTGGCGGAGCTCTCAACCGCCTCGCTGTTCGTCGCGTCGCTCGTGACGGGTGAACCCTTCGCGCCCGGCGAGCCGCGCCTGCTCGGCTTCGCCCTTGTCGCCGCCGCATCGGTCTTCTCGGGACTCTGCTTCGGGCTACGCGTTGCATCCGACTTCGTGGGGGCGGTCCACGCCTTCGCCTACGCGGGCGTGACGCTCGTGCTCGCGACGCTCCTCACGTGACGCGGACACCGAGCGGCTCGGCCCTGCGCCTGGCGATGGTGCTGGTGCTGGGCTTCGCCTCGGGCCTGCCGCTGGCGCTCACCGGACAGGCCATGCAGGCGTGGCTGACCTCGTCGGGTGCCTCGATCTCGACCATCGGCACGCTGAGCCTCGTGGGCCTGCCGTACACCTTCAAGTTCCTGTGGGCTCCGCTGCTCGACCGCTTCGAGCCGGCTTGGCTCGGGCGACGGAGGGGATGGCTCGTCGTGACGCAGCTCCTGCTCGCGGCGTCGCTGGTGGCGATGTCGTCGGTCGATCCGGCCGGGGCGACCCGCACCTTTGCCCTGCTCGCGGTCGCGGTGGCGTTTGCCTCTGCGTCGCAGGACATCGTCATCGACGCCTACCGGACCGACCTGCTCCAAGCGACCGAGCGGGGAATGGGTTCGTCGCTCAGCGTGCTGGGCTACCGCTTCGCGATGATCCTCTCGGGCGGCGTCACGCTGATCTGGACCGACCCCGCCCAGCACGGCGCCTGGGACTGGCCGGGCGTGTACCGCCTGATGGCCGCCATCATGGTCGGGGCTGCGGCGATCAGCGCGCTGGTGCTCCCCGGGGTCGGCCCGGCGCGGCGCCCCGATGGCGGCGGCTCGAACGATCTGCGCGGGTTTGCCGCCGTCTGCGCCGCCGTCGGTGCCGGGTACCTGGGCACGTCTCACCTGCTCACCCCCGCCGTCCACGGGCTTCACGCGTCGCTCACCGGGACACCGCCCAGCGACATGGCCACGCGGTGGCTCGACCTGGTGGCGCTGCTGCTCGGCGTCGGTGTCACGCTGCCGCTGGCGACCCGGGCTGCCCGTGTCGCGCGCTTCGAGACGCTGCTGTCGAGCCTCGCCAACTACTTCGCGCAGCCGGGCGCGCGGGGCTTCTTGGCCTTCATCGTGCTCTACAAGCTCGGGGACGCCTTCGCAGGCTCGCTAATGACGCCCTTCTTGCTCAAGGCGATGGCCTATCCGCCGTCAGAGGTCGGGCTCGTCAACAAGGTGCTTGGCATCTGGCTGACGATCGGCGGTGCGGTGCTCGGCGGCGCGCTGATGATCCGGCTCGGGCTGTGGCGCTCGCTGCTGCTGTTCGGGGTGCTGCAGATGCTGAGCAACCTTGGATTCTGGTGGCTGGCGGCGGGTGGCAAGGGCGTGCTTCCTGCCCTGACGATCCCGGCCTTCGACCTCGGGTTCGTGCACCTCGACCACGCGACACCGGTCGACGGCGGGTTGCTCGGCGTGATCGCCTTCGAGAACCTGTCGGGCGGCATGGGGACGTCTGCCTTCGTGGCGTTCCTGATGAGCCTCTGCTCACAGCGGTTCAGCGCGACGCAGTACGCCCTGCTCTCTGCCTTCGGCGCGATCGGCCGCGTCTGGGTGGGGCCGATGACGGGCGTACTGGCGGAGTCGATCGGCTGGCCGGCCTTCTTCGTGGTCTCGACAGCCGCGGCGCTGCCGGCGATCGCGATGCTTGGCTGGATGCGGACGACGGTCCAGGCCCTCGAGGTCGACCCGGAGTCGGTCGGCGCCGTGGACGACTAGCCGCGGAGGCTCGAGGCGACGCGCCGCAGCGCCGCGTCGACGAGCGGTCGCGCCGGCGAGGTGCACCAGCGCTGCCAGGCCTGCCGAGCGAGTGCATCCGAGGCATCGAGGCTCGCCGGGATCGGCTCGGCAGGCAGCCCGAGGTAGTAGTCCCTGAAGCTCGTTGTGGGCACCAGCACGCCGCGGAGGCCGTGGACGTCGAGCACGGCGGCCTGGAGCCTCAGGGCCGCCCACTCGTGCGGGACGTCGCTGTCGGTGGTGTTGTCGAGCCCCCAGTCGGGCCGTGTGCCCGATGACTCTCCCTCGGTGACGGCGTGGCAGACCTCATGGAGGATGATCTGCGCGAGGGTGTCATCGTGGTCGAGCTCGCCGTCGGTCGCGATGCCGATGGCGCCCCTGCCGTCGTACCAGACGTACGAGGCGTCGGCCCTGGTGACGGTATAGCCAAGGGCGGACGCAAGCCCGATCCAGTCTGAATCGAAGGCCCGTAGCTGCGCCACGGTGGCGGGGTCGTTCCGAACTGTCAGCACGGGGTGCGCTGCAGCGCGGGCAACGACGAAGAGCGGGAGACGGGACTCGAACCCGCGACCACGAGCTTGGGAAGCTCGTGCTCTACCAACTGAGCTACTCCCGCATCAGTCACGCCTGTTCTCGCAACTTCGGACTGGACCGTCAAGTGTGCAGAGGCGGCGACACGACGCATTCGAACCGCATCACATGGCCATGCGGTGGATTCGAATCATGATATCCGGGAAGGCATCGGGCGCGTGCTGGCGCACGAACTCAAGCAGGGTCGTGGCGCGCTCGGTCTGGTCGAGCGCCTCGTAGGTGACGCCGAGGAAGTACCGGATCAGCAGGTAGTCGGTGTCCTCGAGTCCTTCGACGTACAGGAGCTGCTCGAGTGCGGTCGCGGCCTCGAAGTAGAGGCCGACATCCATCGCGCACAGCGCGTTCTCGAACGATGCGAGCACCGCACTGGAGCCGGAGAGCTCGTCCTGCAGGGTGAGCATGGCGACCATGCCGTTGCCGGCGAGGCGCTCCCGGATTGCCTGTGCGAGGTGTGAGTCGGGCCTGTCCTCGAGCTCGATGGCCGACAGGCTGAGCAGGTAGTCGACGGCCGACGAGGCACGCCCAACGGGAGCGTCGACGGCCGGCTCGACCGCCGTGCCGACCGGGTGCTCGACCACCAGCTCAACGTCGTCGTCCTCGACCGCTTCTTCGGTCACGGCGGGCAGGTTGCCCGAGGCGCGAGGCGCAGCGGCGGGCGCGAACCCGGCTGGGTTCTGCGGCTCTGGGGCCGACGGCTGGTAGGCCGGCTGCACGTTCGCGTGCGACGTCGACGAGGGTGCGACGTCTTCATCGGTCATGAAGAGGTCGTCGTGGGCGGAGTCGTCGTAGTCCGCAGCAGGCTGCACTCCGGCTCCGACCGACTGGAGCGCCAGCACCGATGGGCTGTCGGCCCAGTCGTCGTTCGGTGGCGCCGCCTGCACGCTCGGGAGCTGGTCCATGCGCACAAGCAGGAGCTCGGCGTGTTCGGGCCACTCGCCGAGGAGTTCGAAGAGCACGTTCCGGGCCTCTTCGACCTGCCCCTCGTTCACGAGGGTAGCGACGTGCGTCAGCGCGTCATCGAGCTTGTCGGGCAAGAAGTCGTCGGTGCCCAGGGCCACGACGAGGTTGCCGGAGACGTCGGTGGGGACACGACCGCGCTGCGCGATGCCGGACTGGTCGAGCGAGGACCCGATCTGCCCGAGCAGCTCCTGGTCATTGTCGATCGCGGACTGGCCGCCACCCGGGGCCTCGGTTGCGACGCCCCCGAGGAGGTTGTCGAGCTCGGCGAAACCGTGCGGCGCTTCGGGGGCGACGGCCGGGGCCTCGACGACCGGGGCCTCGACGACCGGGGCCTCGGTGGTCGCCTGGTTGCGGCGGCTCGCTGCCTCCTGGGCCTCGACCTCATCGAGGAAGTCACGCACCTCGAGGTTGCCGGGGATGAGGTTGTCGGCCTCCACGATGTGGGCCATCGACAGGACGCGCTCGGTGGCGAAGCGTGCCCGCGCGAGCTTGACGAGCTCGCGGACGGCGAGCTGTTCCTGCCCCTGCGCGATGTGGATGTCCTTCTTCTTCTCGATCGCGGCGAGGTTGTTCGGGTCGACCCGCAGCAGCTCGCGCAGGTGACCAAGCGCGCGATCGTAGAGGTTGTACTTCAAGAAGACGTCGACCTCGGCGAGCATGCGCGCGGGGTCGGACTTGGAGGCGTCGGGCTCGCCGGCCCCGGGAGAGGTCGGTGCGGAGGATCGCACGCCCTGAGCAGTGGCCGCGGTCGGCCTCGGCGTGGCGGTCATGCCCAGCGCCTGACGCCCCTCCGCATCGTTGGGAGCGAGCTGGACCAGCCGTTGCCAGGCCTTTCGCTCGAGGTCGGGCCGCTTCTCGTCGCGGTAGCCCTGCGCGAGGTCCCGGAGCACGGTGATGGCGCGGTCCTGCTCCCCGAGTGACACGAGGCAGTCGATCAGGAGCTGCAGGGCCTCTTCATCGTGCGCATCGAGCTTGAAGAGGGCCTGGATGCGGGGCAGCGCCCGCTTGGGCTTCTTCTGGTCGAGCAGCACCCTGGAAAGCTGGCGCAGGCGCAGCGCGTCATCGGGCGCATAGTGGAGCAGGCGCTCGGCCACCTTGGAGAACTCGTCGTAGCGGCCCGCCCGGTAGAGGAGCCCGGCCGCGGTCCCGAACTCCGCGACCGCGTCGGCGATGCGCTCGTCCTTGGCATACTGCTCGGCGAGGCGGATCCGGTTGCCGACGTTGTCGGGGTCCCAATCGACCATGCGGACGAGGGTCGAGATGTAGGCCCCGGTACGGCCAGCGTTGAGGTGGGCCTGGGCGACCTGGTCGAGGTTGACCATGGCGTCGCTGACCAGCCCGAGCTGGTAGTGCAGGTTTGCCAGCCGGAGCTTGAAGTCGAGGTCGTCGGGCGTGATCCGGAGGATCTGCTTGTAGACGGCCACCGCCTTGGCGAAGAAGCCGCCGGCGACGTAGACGTCGGCGACCTCGGAGTAGGTCTTGACCGAGGCTGCCAGGTTGTTGTCGCGGGCGTGCAGCTCGGCGATGCGCTGCAGGGTCCGCACATCGTTCGGGTCCTCCTGCGCGATGCGCTCGAGCTCTCGGATCGCCTTCTTGTACTGTCCGCGCTGGACGTACTTGTTGACGACGTCGGTGATCTTGTTTCGGTCGACTGCCACCCGCGCCTCGACTTCAGACTAGGTCCGCACACGGGGCCCCTTGAGCCCCTCCTGCCACATGACGCGCTCGGCTCACTTGACCCGTTCGACGAAGGTACCCGTCCGGGTGTCGACCTTAATCTTCTCGCCTTCCTGGACGTAGAGCGGGATGTTGACGGTGGCTCCGGTCTGCAGGGTGGCTGGCTTGCTCCCCCCTTGGGCCGTGTCGCCCTTGACCCCGGGGTCCGTGCGGACGATCGTCAACTCGACGAAGGTCGGGACCTCGATGTTGATGGCCTTGCCCCGAAAGAAGAGCAGCGTGACGGGCAGGTTGTCGATCAGCCAGGGGACGGCCTCGTCGACGGCATCCTTGGTCAGCGAGACCTGCTCGAAGTTCTCCTGGTCCATGAAGACGTACTCGTCGCCCGACGCGTAAAGGAACTGCGCGTTCATCGCATGGAGGTCGGGCACGTCGCACTTGTCGCCGGAGCGGAAGTTCCGCTCGAGGACGCGGCCGCTGATCAGGTTCTTGAACCGTGTCTTGACGATCGCGACGCCCTTGCCCGGTTTGACGTGCTGGGCCTCGAGGATCACCCACGGCTCGTTGTCGACCTCGATCTTGAGGTTCTTGCGGAAGTCCGAGGTATCGTACTGCTGAGCCATGGGCGAACCCTTCTGCTGGGGCCGTCGGGCCCGTGAACCGTCCTCAGTGGCGAGGTCCTGCTGTCGCCGCAGGGAGCATGTCCCACACGAGGAGCGCCGAGGTGACCATCCCCAACCGCGGGACGGACGCTCCTACCGACTGGAGCCGGGGGTCGCAAGGGCGACGCTCCGGGGCGGCGATGACGCAACGCGGTGCAGCAGCGCCGCGAGCGCCAGATCGTAGCCGAGCGTGCCGCACCCGACGATCACGCCGGCGGCGACGTCGTGAAGCAGCGAGACGTGGCGAAAGGGCTCCCGACTCCACACATTGGTGATGTGCACCTCAATGAACGGCAGGGACGTGCCGAGCAGCGCGTCTCGAAGCGCCACCGAGGTATGGGTGAGCGCGCCCGCGTTGAGGATCACGCCCAGCACGCCGTCGGCGTAGGCCGCATGGATCTCGTCGATCATCACGCCCTCGTGGTTCGACTGGCGCGCGCGCACCCCGAACCCGCGCGTGGCCGCGATGGCCGACAGCCGAGCCTCGATGTCGGCAAGCGTCTCGGTCCCGTAGCGCTCCGGCTCCCGGGTTCCGAGCAGGTTCAGGTTCGGTCCGTTGAGCAGCAGGATCGTCGGGTTCATGGGCCAGTGCGTCCGGTCGTGAGGCGTCGCGCCCGGGGGCCGCGCCTTGACACCCCCCGGGCACACCGATAAGCCGCCGCCGCCCCGCGGGCCACCTCTTCCTACGCGGAAACTCCGCGGCTGCAATCGTGACGATCAGCCTGGAGCGCACGAAGAATGGACTCGACGGAGACTCGCACCGCGTCGCCCACGTCGCCCCTCTGGGGCGTGGGTGCGCTGCTCCTGCTGCTGGGGCTCTACCTGCTGCCCGCCGCCACCACGGGCCTCTGGGAGCCCTGGGAGACCGCGCCGGCGACCCTCGCGCGTTCGCTCGCCGACGGAACAGGCGGCTCTGTGTTCTCGCCCATGAAGGGCGGCGAGCTCTTTGCCCGCCCGTGGCTGCAGACGCTCGGGCTGCTCGCGGGGTACCGCATCGGCGACGGCTCCGAGCTCGGGCTCCGCCTGCCGCTGATCGTGATGGTCGTTGCCGCCGCGGCCTCCGTCTACGCCCTGCTCGCTCGCTGGGTCGGCCGTGCGCCGGCCGCGCTCGCCGTCGTGCTCTTCGGCACCGTCCCGCAGGTCATGCTCGGCGCGACCCACCTCGCCGCCGACGGCTACCTCGTCGCGAGCACGACCATCTGCCTTGCCGCGATCGCCCACATCGCCGCACGCGACTCGCAGGAGCGGGGCTGGGGCCTGGCGCTCGGGCTGGCCCTTGCGCTCTGCGTCGGCGCCCGCGGCATCCCGGGCGTCGCCGTGCCGCTGGGCGTCATGGCGGTCGTCGCGGGTGCAACCCGGGCCCGCGGCGGCTTCTCGCGTGCCGGGCTCGTCGCGGGGGCGGTCCCGGCGCTCGCGCTCCTTGTGCCAGCGGTCGCGACCTACCTCTCTGCCGGCGAGGCAGACGGGTGGGAGGCCTCGAAGGACCTCTTTGGCGCGGCGGCGGCGTTCGGCCCCTCGCTGCTCCTGCTCGGCGCGTTCGGGCCTGTCAGCAGGCTTCGCGGCGTGACCTCAGGCCTCGGCGCTGTGCTGTTCGGGGTCGCCTTCGTCGTGGTCGCCGGGGGCGCCTTCGCCGCCGCCGCCAGCCAGGTCGGTGCCACCGAGG